>NZ_JBYIQW010000042.1:0-67412 GCF_057707815.1 Actinacidiphila sp. bgisy160 | reverse complement strand
CATCCATCCCGACGGCCGGCTGGAGTTCCGCGACGGCGTCCCAGACCAGATGCTCAAGGACGCCGACCCACAGCATGGGACGTCGTCAGCGTTCACCATTCGGCGCGCCTCTGGGGGCGGTAACGGCCTGCACGGCCACGTCAGCGACGTCTCCCGCCTGACCTGCACCTATCCGCCGAACCATGTCGCCACCTCATTCGTGGCCGCTCTGGGAGGCCCGCAGGAGTACATCTTCGGAAACCTGACCATCTGCGGCAGCCGACCCGGCCCCGACAGCGGCGAACCAACCCTGTGCGGCCTCGTCGAGGCGCAACAGAACCTCATCCACGATGTCCACACCGCCGTCTCCGAGAAGGCCGCCGGCAGCAGCGACCACCACACCGCTCGGCGCTCGTGACGGCGAACAAAGCCGATGAACACCCACCGCGGCTCATCCCTGGCCTGATGCCGCTGCGGGCGTCCTGCCGAACCAGATCGCCCAGCCGTTACGGGATCCGCCACCGCCGCATTGCGGCAGCAGTCGACCGGTCCGTGATGAGGCTGACCGATCGACGTGGAGGCGCCGACATGGCAACCGCAGGTCCAGCCGAGCCCATGGCGTCGCAGCCGCGGATTCCGGTCGTCGGTGGCGGGCATGGCGGCCTGCACGTCGCGCCGCGACCTCGGCGTCTCCTGCGCCACCGGCAGGCGACGGTCACCGTCGTCGACGCCGACTTCTGCGTGACCTACCAGCCGCTGCCGGCAGAGGTGGCCGCGGGCAGCGTCGGTCCGCGCCATGTGGTGGTGCCGCTGCTGCAGGTCCTTCCCTGGGCGCCGCCCGCGGTCAACCGCCACCCGAGGGTGGTCGCGGACTGGACCCCTGCCCTGATGTTCCCGCGCGGGATCGTCTCGCTGAAGGCCGTCGAACACAGCCGCCGGGAGTTCACCCTCACCGCCTCAGCGGCGACCAAACACGCCCCACACGCGTGACGCGCCGCACACCGTCAGGGACGGCCCCGGTGACGCTGCTGACGTTCGGGCACGGCACCGCGGGACACGAGCAGTTGGCCGCCCTGCTGCACGGCGCCGGCGTACGGGCCGTTGTCGACGTACGGACGGCGCCCGGCAGCCGGCACAACCCCGACGTGGGCCGGGAAGCACTCCGGCGGTGGCTGCCGGAGGAGGGGATCGACTACCGGTGGGAGCAGCGCCTGGGAGGCTTCAGGAAAGTGGCCCCGGATTCCCCCGATGTCTTCTGGGAGAACGCCTCCTTCCGCGGCTACGCGGGTCACACCCGCACCCCGGACTTCCTGGCGGCCATGGACGATCTGCTGCGGCAGGCGGCCGACGTCCGCACCGCCGTGATGTGCGGTGAGTCCCTGTGGTGGCGCTGCCACCGGCGGATCATCGCCGACTTCGCCGTCCTGGCGCGCCACGCCCGAGCACTGCACCTGGCCCACGACGGCCGGCTCACCGAGCACCGTCCGACAGCGGGAGCCCGGCTACGCGCGGACGGGCTGCTCGTCTACGACCGCGTGTGACCGCCACCCGTGCCCAAGCCCCTGCCGGGCGTCCGGACAGGATGACATGACCCGTCATGAACCGGGCGTGCCCGGTTCCGCGTCCGCGCACTTGTGCGTCATCAGTGAGGTGCGGTCTCTCCCATCGCGTGCAGGGCGAACGTGGAGTGGGCGTAGGCGCCCCCGGCGCGCATCTCGGCAGCGACCCAGATGGCCTCCATGATCTCTTCCGGGCTGTTGGCCTTGCGCTGCGCGAGTCGGGTGTGCCCCTGAATGCAGTACGGGCGCTGCGTGGGCGACGGCCACGGCGATCAACTGCTTGGTCTTCTCCGGCAGCGCTCCCTCGGCGAACACAGCCCGGGTGAGGTTCTCGAACGCCTCGTTGACGGCCGGGGCCAGTTGGGCGCGGCGGGCGCCGGCCTGCGGTGTGGCCGGATGGTAGACGGAGTGGGTCATGAGTGCCTCCCGTTACACGACGATGCGCATCGGTTGTTCGAGCAGTGTCCTGAGGTCGGTGAGGAAGACGGCGCCGGTGGCCCCGTCGAGGGCGCGGTGGTCGATGGACAGGGTCAGGGCCATCACCGTGCCGGCGGCGAGTTCGCCCTCGCGGACGACGGGTTCGGGGTGGGCGGCGCCGACCGCCAGGATGGCGGCCTGTGGGGGGTTGACGACGGCGGTGAAGTGGTCGATGCCGTAGGAGCCGAGGTTGCTGATGGTGAAGGTGCCGCCCTGGAGGTCGTCGAGGGTGAGGTTTCCGGCGCGGGCCTTGCCGGCGAGCGTGCGGGCCTCGCCGGAGATCTCGGTGAGGGTCTTGCGGTCGGCGTCGTGGATGACGGGGACGGTCAGCCCGTCGTCGAGGGCGACGGCGATCCCCATGTGGATCCGCCGGTGGCGCAGGATGCGGGTCTCGTCCCAGGAGGCGTTCATCTCCGGGTGTCTGCGCAGTGCGGTGGCGCACGCCTTGACGATCAGGTCGTTCACGCTCACGCGAAGTCCCTGCTCGCCGAGCGTCGCGTTGAGGTCGGCGCGGAAAGCGAGTAGCGGCTGTGCGTCGATAGTGGCGGTGAGGTGGAACTGCGGGGCCTGCTGGGCGCTTTGGGTCAGGCGCTGGGCGGTCAGGCGGCGCACCATGCTCAGCGGGACCGCCTGGCTGTCCTCGATGGTCGTGGGAGGCGCTACAGCGGGTTGTCTCGGCCCGGGTGCGGCTTCCACGCCGTCCACGTTGTGCGGGATCTCCAGCGCGGCACCGCCGATGCGGCCGAGCCCGTCGATGGCGACCTTCGGCATCCCCGATGTCCCTCCGGTGCTCGCTGGTGCCCTGTGCCCGTCGTATCACCCGCGAGTGCCCCGGCAGGCGGGCCTACGCCATCTGCGTGCGGGTACCCGCTATCGCCGGCCCCGTCCTACGACGTAGGGACCTCGCGGTGAAATCGCACGGTCTGCCCTTCCTGACGGCCACCCCGTCAGGCGACCGCCCACGATGCCCGGCACGCCGGGAGGCAGGGTGCGTGTCTCACCCTGCCGGGCCGCCTGAGGGGGTGCGCACGGCGAGCAGGGCGACGTCGTCGTCGAACACCTGACGGCTCCGGCTGATCAGGGTGTCGCACAGCTCCTCCAGCGGGGCCGTGGCCAGGCGGGCGGCCTGCTCGGCCAGGTCGTCCAGTCCCGTGTCGATGTCCTGGTCGCGGCGCTCGACCAGCCCGTCGGTGAACAGCAGCAGGGTGCTGCCGGGCGGAAGAGGGTGTTCGTGGCTGAACCTGGGGACGGATGCCTCGATGCCCACCGGGATTCCGTGACGGGCGGGTGCCAGGTAGTGGGTGCTGCCGTCCGCGCTCACCAGCAGCGGCGGCAGATGCCCCGCGTTGCTCCAGGTGAACGTGTACTGTCCGGCCTCGCCGCGGCCGGGCTCGATGCGGCCGAACACCAAAGTGGCCGTCGGCGGCTCGTCGAACATCGTCAGGGCGTGGTCCAGTCGGGACACGACCAGGCCGGGCGGCTCGCCCCGGTCGAAGGCGAGCGCCCGCAGCATGTTGCGGATCTGTCCCATCAGCGGGGCGGCCTCCACGTCGTGGCCGGTCACGTCGCCCACCACGACACAGGTGGCGCCGTCCGGCAGGACCATGGCGTCGTACCAGTCCCCGCCCAGCCTGAGCAGCTCGGAGGCGGGCTCGTAGCGGGCGGCGGCCTCGAGCGGCGCAAGGTCGGGAATCAGGGGCAGCATGCGGCGCTGGAAGTGCTCGGCAGCGCGCCTGAGCTGCTCGTACAGGCGGGCGTTTTCGAGGCTGACGCCCGCGGCACTGGCCAGGGCAGTCAGCAGACCCTCGTCGTCGTCATCGAAAGGCGTACCGTCCATCTTGTCGGCGACGTAGAGGTCGCCGTAGGTCGTGCCGCGCATCATGAGCGGTACGCCCAGCAGCGTGCGCATGACCGGATGCCCGGGCGGAAAGCCGGCCGCACGAGGGTGGGCGGCCACATCGGCCACCCGCAACGGCTCCCGGTCGTCCACCATGGTGTGCAGCAGGCCATGGCCCTGCGGCAGGCCCATGGCGGCGCACAGTCGCGGATCATCGATGCCTACGGTGATCAGGTCGATGACCTTGCCGCTCTCGTTGAGCACGCCCAGCGCCCCGTAGCGCGCGGCGACGAGATCTGTGGCCGCTTCCACGATGCGGCGCAGCACGGTGCGCGTGTCCATGTCGGTGCTGACCGCCCCGACCGCGTCCAGCAGGTGCCGCAGCCGGTGCCGGTCCAGAGCACGCTGCGGCGGTCGCGCGGCCACCCCGCCCCCGGCCTGTCCCCGCCTCCACCGCTGCCACGGATTGTGCGTCATGGTGCGTCCTTCCGGCGCCGGGCGCCGGGCGCCGTCAGCCTGTCGCCCTGCCTTGTCACACTACGCGCTCACCTGGTCGGAAGCAGGCCGCAGTGTGTGCCCCTTGCCCCGTCTCAGAAGGCCGCTGTGTCCGCCTTTCCCCCTGTCGCGCCGACCATACGTCGAGCAAGGTCAGGGCACGATGACGACGGGGCAGTGCGCGTGGCGGGGCCATCCGCGCCTGCCACTGCGGTATGGGACGAGTCTGTGGAGCATGGTCTTCCCCATCGGCATGTACGGGGTGGCGACCGGGGAACCGGGCGAGGCGACAGGCTGGGACCGGTTGAGATGACCGCGACCGGCGCCGGCGGTGTGGGCAGTGGTCTTCGCCGGGATGCTTCCGTCGTATATCCGCCCTCGAGATTTTGGTCTGCCCTGTATGCGGGCTGACGGAGTGTCTGCTCTGTTCGGCACGCACGCTGGCAGAGCATGGTGGCCACCGCCCTCAGGGCCGGTCGCGCGAGGCATCGGGCCGCAAACGTGTAGGCAGCTGCAGCAGCTGAGGAGGCGAATGGTGTGAGCACCGACCGGGCCCATGCCGCGACGGAGCGGCTGATGCGTACAGCGCAGTACTTCTTCCCCGGCGCCCAGTCACCCGACCGGCGGATGCTGTACCGCGAGGGCGGCCGGGCGGCGGAGGAGTTCTACCGGGAACGGTGGCGCCGCGACCGGGAGGTGCGCTCCACCCACGGGGTGAACTGCACCGGATCGTGCTCCTGGCGGGTGTTCGTCAAGGACGGACTGATCACCTGGGAGACACAAGCGACCGACTACCCCTCGGTCGGCCCGGACTCCCCGGAGTACGAACCGCGCGGCTGCCCGCGCGGCGCCTCGTTCTCCTGGTACACCTACTCACCCACACGCATCCGCTACCCGTACGTGCGCGGCCCGCTGCTCCGGTTGTGGCGGCAGGCGAAGGCCCGGCACGCGGACCCGGTGGAGGCGTGGCGGTGGCTGACCTCGGACCCGCGGCGGTGCGCCGCCTACAAGCGAGCCCGGGGCAAGGGCGGGTTCGTGCGCTGCGACTGGCGCGAGGTCACCGAACTGGTGGCGGCGGCACAGGTCCACACCGTCAAGCGGTACGGTCCGGACCGGATCGTGGGGTTCTCCCCGATCCCGGCGATGTCGATGGCGTCCTACGCGGCCGGCACCCGGTACCTGTCGATGATCGGCGGCACGATCTCCTCCTTCTACGACTGGTACGCCGACCTGCCGATGGCCTCACCGCAGGTGTTCGGCGACCAGACGGACGTGCCCGAGTCCGGCGACTGGTGGAACGCCGGCTACCTGATCGTGTGGGGCACCAATCTGCCGATCACGCGCACCCCGGACGCGCACTTCATGACCGAGGCCCGTTACAAGGGGCAGAAGGTCGTGGTGGTCTCCCCGGACTACGGGGACCACACCAAGTTCGCCGACGACTGGCTGGCGGCGGCCCCGGGCACGGACGGCGCGCTGGCGATGGCCATGGGGCACGTGATCCTGACCGAGTTCTACCGCGACCGGCAGGTGCCGTACTTCACCGAGTACGCCAGGACGTACACCGACCTGCCGTTCCTGGTGCGGCTGCGTGAGCGCGAAGGCGGCGGGTACGTGCCGGAGAAGTTCCTCTCCGCCGCCGACCTGCCCGGCCGGAACGGTGAGGAGGAGGCGGCCGAGTTCAAGACGGTGCTGCTGGACGCCCGTACGGGGCAGCCGGTGGTGCCGAACGGGTCGCTGGGTTTCCGCTGGACGTCCCCGGACGGTGGCCCTCGGTGGAACCTGAACCTGGAAGGCGCGGATCCGCTGCTGTCCTTGCACGGGCGACCGGACGGCGAGACGCCGGCCGTCGACCTGCCGCGCTTCGACGCCGGGCCCGGCGAGTCCGGCGGGGTGCTGCGGCGCGGTGTGCCAGCGGTGCGGGTCGGCGGCCACCTGGTGACCACCGTCTTCGACCTGGTGCTCGCCCAGTACGGCGTGGCCCGCGAGGGCCTGCCGGGCGAGTGGCCGACGGGGTACGACGATGCCGACGCGCCCTGCACGCCGGCCTGGCAGGAAGCGATCACCTCCGTGCCGGCGAAGGCGGCCGCCCGGGTGGCGCGGGAGTTCGCCCGCAACGCGGAGCGGACGGGGGGCCGTTCGATGATCGCGATGGGGGCGGGCACCAACCACTGCTTCCACTCCGACTGCCGTCTCGGACGCCTCACCCGCCAAGGCTTCCTCACCCAGCCCGGACGAGGCCGCTACCAGAAACGGACTTAACGACCTCTGAGGACCAGGAGAAGTGGAGGGGCGGCTGGACCCTGAACCGCCGGGGCAGGCTGAAACTCAAGGCCGGCGGCCGACTGCGCAAACTGGCCACCATCTTCTACAACCCCGAGCTCCCCTCGCTCGACGACTTCTACGAACCGTGGACCTACGACTACCAGAGCCTGACCACCGCCCCGCTGTCCGACAGCTTCCCCAGCGCCCGCCCCAAGTCCCAGCTCACCGGCCGCGACATGCGCCCCGTGCACGGCCCGAACTGGGACGACGACCTCGCCGGAGCCGCCGAGTACGCCACCGCCGACCCGAACCTGAAGGGAATGGCGGAGCGGGTCCGAATGGAGTTCGAGCACGCGTTCATGTTCTATCTCCCGCGGATCTGCGAGCACTGCCTCAACCCTTCCTGCGTCGCCTCCTGCCCGTCGGGGGCGATGTACAAGCGCGAGGAGGACGGCATCGTCCTGGTCGACCAGGACCGCTGCCGCGGCTGGCGGTTCTGCGTCTCCGGCTGCCCGTACAAGAAGGTGTACTTCAACCACCGCACCGGCAAGGCCGAGAAGCGCACCTTCTGCTACCCGCGCCTCGAGGCCGGGCAGCCCACCATCTGCTCCGAGACCTGCGTGGGCCGGCTGCGTCATCTCGGCGTGATGCTGTACGACGCCGACGCCGTCCTCCAGGCCGCCTCCGTCAAGGACGACAAGGACCTGTACGAGGCACAGCTGTCGGTCTTCCTCGACCCCGAGGACCCCGAGGTGCGGGCGGCGGCAGAGCGTGAGGGCATCGCCCACGACTGGATCCAGGCCGCCCGCCGCTCCCCGGTGTACGCGCTGATCAAGAAGCACCGGGTGGCGCTGCCGCTGCACCCGGAGTACCGCACCATGCCCATGGTCTGGTACGTCCCGCCGCTGTCCCCGGTCACGGACGCCGTGCACGCCACCGGCTACCACGACGACGACCCCGACCGTGTGTTCGCCGCCATCGATGCCCTGCGCATCCCCATGGAGTACCTGGCCAACCTCTTCACCGCCGGCGACACCACCGTGGTGGACGGGGTGCTGCGCAAACTGACCGCGATGCGCGTCCACATGCGCGCGCAGCAGCTCGGCGACCCGCCCGACCAGGATCTGCTCGGCCAGGTCGGCGCAGGCGCCCAGGACATCGAGGACCTGTACCGGCTGCTGGCCATCGCCAAGTACGACGACCGCTACGTCATCCCCCGGGTGCACGCCGAGGGCTCCGGCGCCCTCATGGCCCAGCACTGCTCCCTCGACTACCCCGGCGGCGTGTCCAACCTCGCCGCCCACGACGAAGACCGGCTCACCCCCGCACCGCCGCCCCTGCCCGGCCTGAACCCGTCAGGCGGCGGCAGCCAGTTCCGCGACAGCGACGGAAAGGTCCGCTTCAACCTCCTCGGCTGGAACGGCACCGGCCGGGCCCCCGGCCTCTTCGGCGACGGGAGCGGCCGATGATCGCCCGCCGCCGCACCCGCCACCCGTCAGCCGACACACCCCTGGTGCACCGCATCGCCTCGGTCCTGCTGCGCTACCCGGACGAGGCGATGCCCGCCTGCCTCGGTGACGTCGTCGCCGCGCTCCCCGCCGTCGCCGCCCCGGCCGACCGTACCCGGCTGGCCAACGCCTGCGACCACCTGCGGCGCCTGCCCCTCACCGAAGCCGCCCAACGGTACGTGGACACCTTCGACCACACCCGCCGCCGCAGTCTGCACCTGACCTACTACCGGCACGGCGACACCCGTGCCCGCGGCATGGCCCTGCTCGCCCTCAAACACACCTACCGCCAGGCCGGCCACGAACCACCCGAGACGGAGCTGCCGGACTTCCTGCCGCTGATCCTGGAGTTCGCCGCCCTCGCCCCCGAACCCGGCCATCGCATCCTGCTGCAGTGCCGGGCCGGACTCGAACTCCTCCGGCAGGCGCTCCACGAGCACTCCGCCCCCTACGCCGATGTCCTGGACACCCTCTGCGGCAGGCTGCCCGAACCGGCCCGCCACGAGCGCGACGCCTGGCGACGGCTGGCCGCCGAGGGACCACCGGGCGAACATGTCGGCCTGGAGCCCTTCGGCCCGCCGGAGCGGACCGGACTGGACCCGATCGCCCCGCCCGGACACCCGACACCGTCCGCATACCCGACGCACAGAGCGTTCCTGAGCGCGAAGGAGGGCCGATGAGTTCCCGGGACCTGTGGTGGTGGGTCATCCTGCCCTACCTCGCCCTGGTCACCCTCGTCGTCGGCCATGTCTGGCGCTGGCGCTACGACCAGTTCGGCTGGACCAGCCGCTCCACCCAGTTGCAGGAGCGCCGCCTGCTGAAATGGGGTGGACCACTCTTCCACTACGGCACCTTCGCGGCCATCGCCGGCCACGTCATGGGCATCCTCGTCCCCGAGTCGTTCACCCAGTGGCTCGGTATCCCCGAGGACACCTACCGCTGGTTCTCCTCCATCGGCGGCACCGTCGCCGCGCTCGCCGTCCTCTTCGGCGTGGTGATCCTCGCCTTCCGCCGCACGACCGTGCCCAAGGTCCGTGCCACCACCAGCCCCGTCGACTGGGTGGCCCTCATCCTGCTCGCCGTCGTCATCGTGCTCGGCATCATCCCCACCATGGGCATCGACCTCCTCGGTGCCGGCTACGACTACCGTCAGAGCGTGGCGTTGTGGTTCCGTGGCCTGTTCGCAGGCAACCCGGATGTGGCCGCGATCTCCCACGCCCCGCTGATCTACCAGGTCCATGCCACCTCCGCCTGGGCCATCCTCGCCGTGTGGCCCTTCACCCGGCTGGTGCACGCCTGGAGCGTCCCGCTGTGGTACTTGTGGCGGCCGTTCGTTCTCTACCGCTCTCGCACCGCCGCCCACCCCACCGAGCCCGGCACGAGCGGGCGCCGCTGGCGCCGTATCGGCGTCCGCTACTGAGCCGAGTCCACGCAAGCTCTCCGACACAGAAACGGCAACCGCGCCATGCAGAAGCTCTCCCTGGAAGCGAAGGCCCGCGAGCACCTGGAGCGGGCCGCGGCTTCGTCCACGGGCCGCAGCGCCGAGACCCTCTACGGCGGCCACGAACACACCCTGCGCCAGACACTCATCGCCCTGACCGCCGGCACCATCCTGGCCGAACACGAAAGCCCCGGCGAGGCCACCGTCCTGGTGCTGCGGGGCCGGGTACGGCTGCGCAGCGGCGACGATGTGTGGGAGGCCATGACCGGCGACCTGCTCCTGGTACCGCCCGCCCGCCACGACCTTCAGGCCATCGAAGACGCAGCCGCACTGCTGACCGTAGCGAAGTCCGCCTGACCTCGGCGTCACGGCGACACGCATGGCACCCGGTATCCCGGTCGCCGACCGCGCCAGGTCACCAGGACACCTCGCGTATGGTCGCCTTGCTCTGCGGGGTGGTGGTGGCGACGATCTCGGAGCGGTGCCGGTCCCCGGAGAAGGTCACCGTCAGCTGCTGCGCCCCGTCCCGCCTGGTGGAGACGGTGAACCCGCTGGCGGGCACGGCGGACACGAGGCACACGGCGTCCTCACCGAAGCGCACGGAGGCCTGGCCGCCCTGGGACTGCAGGGTGTGCACCCCGGCGCCGCCGGTCCCGCAGTCGGCGGGCGTGGCGGACGGGCGGGGGGCGCGCGGGGCGGGGGGCGCGGTGGTGGCCGGCCGGACCGGGGTCGGGGTCGGCCGGCGCACGGTGGGGCTGGGGGTGCGCTTGGCGGCGAAGGACGCCGGCGCGGAGCGCGACGGGGAGGGCGGCGCGGCGGACGGGCTGCTGCCGGCGAGCGCGCTCTCGGGGATGTCCCGCGCCACGGGCGGCGTCGGGCGTGTGGAGCCCACGACGAAGCCCACGGTGAGCATGACCGCGGTCACGCTGACCGCGGTGCAGGAGAGCCATATGACGACGTAGCGCAGGTACCGGGGCACCCCGCCATCTTTCCCGACCGGCTACTGTCCCTGCCCATGGCATCCGTACTCCTGGTCGAGGACGACCCCGCGATACGCGCGAGGCTGGTCGAGGTGCTGACCGCGCACGGCCACATGGTGCGCAGCTCGGCCCTCGGTTTCGAGGCGCTGCGGCAGGCGGCGCAGCGCCCCCCGGACGCCGTGGTGCTTGACCTCGGCCTGCCGGACCTCGACGGGGTGGACGTACTGCGGATGCTGCGCGGCATCTCGCGGGTGCCCGTCCTCGTCACCACCGCGCGCGACGACGACAGCGAGGTGATCCGGCTGCTGAACGCGGGCGCCGACGACTACCTCGTGAAGCCGTTCTCCGGGGGCCAGTTGGTGGCCCGTCTGACGGCGGTGCTGCGCCGGTCGTCGATGACGCCGGCGCAGACACAGGTTCCGGCGCCGGAGGGCGCGGCCGGCGCGCTGCGGGTGGGTGGTCTGGTGATCGACGCACCCGCCCGGGTGGCGTACCACGACGGGCGGGAACTGCGGCTGACGCGCCGGGAGTTCGATCTGCTCGCCTATCTGGCGGAGCACGCGGACCGGGTGGTGCCGCGCAGCCGCATCCTGGCGGACGTGTGGCAGCAGGCGTACGTGGAGGACCAGACTATCGACGTCCATCTGTCGGCGCTGCGCCGCAAGCTGGGCGAGCGGGCCTCGCAGCCGCGCTACCTGCACACCGTCCGGGGAGTCGGCATCAAGCTGGTGACGCCGCGATGAGACGCGCCCTGGCCGGGGTGGCGCTGGCGGTGACGTCGATGGTGGCGCTGTCCTTCCTGATCCCGCTGGCGCTGCTGGTGCAGTCCGAGGCCCGTTCGCGGGCGACCACGGTCGCCGAGCAGCGGGCCGCGGCGCTGGCGCCGGTGCTGGCCCTCACCACGCGGCCCGCGGACGTCCAGCAGGTGGTGGCCGGGCTGGACTCGGGGGACCACCTGAGCGTACGGCTGCCGGACGGGCAGGTGGTCGGGACGGTGCGCGCCTCCCAGGAGGCCCTCGACCGGGCGGCCGACGGACGCCGGACGGTGGCCTCGGACACCCCCGCCGGCTGGGTCTACCTCCAGCCCGTGATCCTGGCCCGGGACCGGGTGGCGGTGGTGGAGGCCTTCGTCCCCCGCGCGGACCTGGACCGCGGGGTGAAGGCGTCCTGGGCGATGATGGCGCTGCTGGCACTGGGCCTGGTGGCCGGGTCGGTGCTGGTCGCGGACCGGCTGGGCGCGCGCGTCGTGCGCGCCTCCCAGGGCCTGTCCCGTGCCTCGCGCTCGCTCGGCGCCGGGGAACTGGGCATCCGCGTCGCCCCCGCCGGGCCGCCCGAACTGCAGGAGGCCGGGGCGGCGTTCAACACGATGGCCGACCGGGTCGTCGAACTGCTCGCCACGGAACGGGAGCTGGTCGCGGACCTCTCGCACCGCCTGCGGACCCCGCTGACCCGGTTGCAGCTGGAGGCCGAGCGGATCGCCGCGCAGGTCCCCGGCTACCGGGGCGAGGACCTGGAGGCCGCGATCGCGCACCTGGAGAGCGAGCTGGACTCGATCATCGACGCGGCCCGTACACCGCTGTCGGCCCCGTCCGACCGCCAGGGCCGCGCGCAGCGGTGCGACGCGTCGGCCGTGGTGCGCGGGCGGGTCGAGTTCTGGTCCGTCCTGGCGGCGCAGCAGGGGCGGGAGTGCCGTCTGGAGGCGACGGCGGAGGCGACCGCGGTCCCGCTCGGCGAGGACGACCTCGCGGCGGTCGTCGACGCGTTGATCGGCAACGTGTTCAGGCACACCCCGCAGGGCACGGCGCTGGCGGTGCGGGTGGAGCGCGGCGCCCGGGCGGTGCTGCTCACGGTGGACGACGCGGGGCCGGGGATCAGCGACCCGGACACCGCCCGGGCCCGCGGGGTGAGCGTCGGCGGCTCCACGGGCCTCGGCCTGGACATCGTGCAGCGGACGGCGGCCGCCGCGGAAGGCGGCATGGAGATCACCAGGGGCCCGCTGGGCGGGGCGAGGGTGCGGGTGACGCTCGGGCTCGCCGGCGGGCCGCCTGTGGGGGGAAGGAAGGCGGCCCGACGCGCGAGGCGTCACCCGCACCCGGTCTGAGGCCGGCCGGCCGCTCCAGCCGGCCGACCGGTCGGCGGTTCAGCGGGGTGTGCCGAAGTCCTGGGTCCACCAGGGACCGTCGGACGAGGTGTTCACGCCGACTCCGATCTGCTCGAAGCTGCAGTTGAGGATGTTCGCCCGGTGCCCCTCGCTGTGCATCCAGGCGTCCATCACGTCGGCGGCGGTCCGCTGGCCCACAGCTATGTTCTCGCCGAGGGTCGACCACTGGTAGCCGGCCGCCTCGACGCGCCCGGCCATGGTGGACCCGTCGGGCCCGGTGTGGGAGAGGACACCCGAGCGGGCCATCACGTCCGTGTAGTCCTGCGCGGCCTCGGTGAGCCGCTTCTCCAGCGTCACCGGACGGCATCCGGCCGAGGCGCGCTCCTCGTTGACCAGCCGGACGATCTCCTCGACCACCGAGTCGTCGCCGTCGGACCGGGTGGGCTGTGCCGCGACGGTCGTCTTCGCCGGTGACGGTGCCGCCGTGCGGGCCGGCGTGGCGGAGGGCCGCGGTGTGCGGGTCTGCCGCGAGGCCGGCTTGCGCCGCTCCGGGGTGGCGGAAGCGCTGGGGCTCGCGGTCGTCGGCGCCGGGCTCGCGGTCTCCGGGCGGGCGTCGGACGCGACAGGGTCGTCGCTCTCCCGGTCGCCGGCCGCCAGGGAGGCCCGGTCCTTGCCGCCGGCGCCGTTCCCGAACTGCGCACCGGCCCCGACCAGGGCGCCCGCGGCGACCGTCGCCACCGCGGCGGCCAGCGGCCAGGACCGCGCCGAGGGGGCCCGGCGGGCGCGGTGTCGTTTCCTGTGGGAACTCATGCTCGGGGGTACCTCCGGACGACGGGACTTCCACCGGGCACGTCGGAACGCGGCGTGCCGGGCACTGCGACCCTAGGCGCCCCGGGCGGAGAACTCGCCGGTCCGGAGCGGATCTTCAAGAACACATAAGGCTGCGCTCAGGTAGGGCACCGGTTCCACCGGCCCTCTCCGCCCGGGTGTGGGGAGCGTCACAGGGGCCCCGATGGGTGTCAGCACCCATATCGGCCCGGTTCGCCGGATGAAAGGATGAGGATCCACTGGGGGGCGAAACGGACAAGGAACCGGGCGGCGGCGCGCCGTCCGTGAAGGGAATCGAGCTGTGCCTGCTCCGCGGATGAGCACGACGCCATTGCCGGGCATCGGTGTCCGGTACGACCTCACCACGCGGGACCGGCGCCATCTGTCGGTGGTCGCCCACCGCGACGGATCGCGGACGGTGAACGTGTACCGCGTCGACGACCCGGACGCGTGCGCGCAGTCGCTGCGGCTGACCGGGGCCGAGGCGATGTCGCTGATCGACGCGCTGATGCCGACGCACCACAGCCCGAACCTGCTGCACACCACCGACCTCGGTCTGGTCGCGGAGCGGATCGAGCTGTCCGCGACCTCGCACTGGAACGGACGCCTGCTCGGCGAGACGCGGATGCGCACGGACACCGGCGCCTCCATCGTCGCGGTGCTGCGCAGGGCGGACGCCATCCCCTCCCCCGCACCGGACTTCCGCCTGTCGGGCGGCGACACGCTGATCGTGATCGGCACCCGTGAGGGTGTCGAGGCCGCCGCCGCGATACTCGGGCGGGAGTGAGCCCTTGCACTCCGCGGTCTTCCTCATCGAATTCGGCGCCATCATCCTCGGTCTGGGCCTGCTCGGCCGGGTCGCCGGCCGGTTGCGCTTCTCCCCCATCCCCCTCTACCTGCTGGCCGGCCTCGCCTTCGGCGAGGGCGGGATCCTCCCGCTGGGCACCAGCGAGGAGTTCGTGGCGATCGGGGCCGAGATAGGCGTCATCCTGCTGCTGTTGATGCTCGGCCTGGAGTACACCGCGAGCGACCTGATCGGGAACCTGCGGACGCAGTACCCGTCGGGCCTGGTCGACATCGCGTTCAACGCCCTGCCCGGCGCGGTGGCGGCGCTGCTGCTGGGCTGGGGCCCGGTGGCGGCGGTGGTGCTGGCGGGCGTCACCTGGATCTCCTCGTCCGGGGTCATCGCCAAGGTGCTGGGTGACCTCGGGCGGCTCGGCAACCGCGAGACGCCGGTCATCTTGAGCATCCTGGTCCTGGAGGACCTGGCGATGGCGG
The DNA here is from genome assembly GCF_057707815.1 of Actinacidiphila sp. bgisy160. Classification (NCBI taxonomy): domain Bacteria; kingdom Bacillati; phylum Actinomycetota; class Actinomycetes; order Kitasatosporales; family Streptomycetaceae; genus Actinacidiphila; species Actinacidiphila sp. bgisy160. The sequence goes on along the minus strand of NZ_JBYIQW010000042.1, from coordinate 52,664 downwards.
TGTACCTGCCGATCCTCACCGCCCTGCTGGCCGGTGTCGGCTGGGCGGCGGGCAGTGTGACGCTGGCCGTGGCGCTGGGCGCCGCGGGCCTGGTGCTGCTGGTCGCGGTCCGCTTCGGGCGCGTCATCTCCCGGTTCGTCTCCAGTGACGACCCGGAGAAGCTGCTGCTCGTCGTGCTGGGTCTGACGCTGCTGGTGGCGGGCATCGCCCAGCAGCTGCAGGTGTCGGCGGCGGTGGGCGCGTTCCTGGTCGGCATCGCGCTGTCCGGGGAGGTCGCCGAGGGCGCCCACTCGCTGCTGAGCCCGCTGCGTGACCTGTTCGCGGCCGTGTTCTTCGTCTTCTTCGGCCTGCACACCGACCCGGCCAGCATCCCGCCGGTCCTGCTGCCGGCGCTGGCGCTGGCGGTCGTCACCGCGCTCACTAAGATCGCCACCGGGTACTGGGCGGCGCGCCGCGCCGGGGTCGCGGTGCGCGGCAGGTGGCGGGCGGGCGGCGCGCTCGTGGCGCGGGGCGAGTTCTCCATCGTCATCGCGGGGCTGGGGGTGACGGCCGGCATCGAGCCCGCGCTGGGCCCGCTGGCCACGGCGTACGTCCTGCTGCTGGTGGTCTTCGGTCCGCTGACGGCCCGCTACACCGAGCCGCTGGCCCGGGCGCTGGCGGGGCGCCGCGCCCCGGCGCGCGAGACCGGCTCGGAGCCGGAGCGGACCCCGACCCCCGTCGCCGGGGACTGACCCCGCGCCGCGCGCACTGAGGCGGGAGCCCGGTGCCCGCGCGTTCCCCCGAGAGGAGGCCCTTGGGCCGTGTCGCTGTTCTGGCGGATCCTCCTGCTCAACGCCGTCGTGCTGGTGGTGGCGACGATGCTGCTGCTGGGGCCGGTCACGGTCTCCTCCCCCGTCCTGCCGGCCGAGGCGGCGGTGGTCGTGGCGGGACTGGTCGCGATGCTGGTCGCCAACGCCGTGCTGCTCCGGGTCGGGCTGGCCCCGCTGCGCCGGCTGACCCGTGCCATGGCGGCGGACCTGCTGCGACCCGGCAGCCGGACGGCGGCCGCCGGGCACGGCGAGGTCGCCGAGCTGATCACGACGTTCAACACCATGCTCGACCGGCTGGAGAGCGAACAGGCCGCCGGCAGCGCCCGCGTATTGTCCGGCCAGGAGGCCGAGCGGCAGCGCATCGCCCAGGAGCTCCACGACGAGGTCGGGCAGACGCTCACCGCGGTGCTGCTGCAGCTCAAGCACGTCACCGAGTTGGCGCCCGGCCCGTTGCGCGAGGAGCTGCACCAGGTCCGCGAGACCACCCGCGGGAGCCTGGAGGAGATCCGCCACATCGCGCGCCGCCTGCGGCCCGGTGTCCTGGAGGAACTCGGCCTGCCCAGCGCACTGCGGGCGCTGACCGCCGAGTTCACCTCCCCGGCACTGGGGGTGGGCCTGCGCCTCGACCCCGACCTGCCGGCCATGGGCGAGCAGACCGAGCTGGTCCTCTACCGGGTCGCCCAGGAAGGCCTGACCAACGCGGCCCGCCATGCGGGTGCCGGCCTGCGCGACCGTCTGGAACTCACCCGGTACGCGATCCGGGCCGGGCTGATCGAACCGTGAACGGAGGAACGATACTGGCGGAGTGCCTGTTTGAGTGGGCACCCATGCTCATGGTCACCACCAGCCGACCGGCGTGGGCAGGTAGGTGATGTCCGAGACCAGCTTGGCGCCCGGCTCCGCAACGGTGAAGTCGCGACCGACCAGGTCCGGCGACGGGCTACCTTGACCTGCTTCCTCCGGGACCTTCCGTCCCAGGATCAGGCCGTCCAGCTCACAGGGGGAACCTCATTCAGAGCCAGGCGACGTCGATGCGGAACCGGGGGATTTTCGGGCTCCGTGCGGTGCGTTCGACGAGCGTTGCCCTTCTTGCGGGGGAGCCTCCCAGGTCGCGGTGATGTCGCGGGCGACATCACGCAGGAGGTCGATGAGCATGTCCGCGAGTGGTGTGAGGCTGGCGTCGGCCTTGGTCACGGCGTAGAGCTGGCGGTGGGGCCTGGGGTGGGCCAGTTCGCGATGGGTCGTGCCGGGCGCATGGGTCAGGGCCAGGCGCGAGACCAGGGCCACCGCGATGCCCGTGCCGACGAGGGCCTGGGCGACGTCGTACGACTCGGTCTCGAACCGCACGGTGGGAGTGAAACCGGCCTCGCGGGCGGCGTCGTGGAACTGTTCGCGGGCGGCATGACCGGCCAGGATGGAGACCCACGATTCGTCGCGCAACTGTTCCAGGTGAAGTTCGGTGTCCGCGGGCTGCCCGGTGGCCAGCGGATGGTCATCGGGGAGGACCACGACCATCGGGTCCAACAGGAGCGGGTGGGCCCGTACATGTGGGGGCGGGGCGAGCGGCGTGCCCCAGGACGCGACGATGGCCACGTCCAGGCGCCCCGCGCTGATCTCGGCCGCTCCGCGTGCGGACCCCACGTCCACGACGGAGACGTCGGCGCCCGGATGGCGGTGTCGCAGAGTCGTCAGGGCCGGTGGCAGCAGGTGCAGGGCAGCCGCCTGGAACGTCCCGATCCTTAGACGGAGCGACAAGTGGCCGAGCAATGCGGCGAGTTCCGCCTCGGCCTTGTCCGATGCCTCCTCGACAGTATGACCGTGGGAGGCGAGCAGCGCACCGGCCGCGGTGAGCGTTGCCCCGCGAGGACCACGGATGACCAGCGGCACCTGCCAGTCGCGCTCGGCCTTCGCCACCTGCTGGGTGACCGCGGCGGGCGTGAGTTGGAGTGCGTGAGCCGCCGCCGTCAGGGAGCCGTGCCGCTCGATCAACGTCAGAAGTCGCAGCTGTCCCGGATCCACCACCATTCACTAATCCTAACGCTGCACCCTTCTTTTTTAACTTCTCTTAGGAGCGTGAGGCAGGAAGCCTGGTGGTGTACACCCATCGGCCGCTGTCCCCAGAAGGGGTTCCTTTCCCATGCCCACGCATGTGCCCGTTTTCATCGCCACCACCTTGCTGCTGGCGATGCTGCCCGGCGCGAGTGCAGCCCTGATGATCCGGCAGGTTCTGGAAGGCGGCCAACGTACGCTCCAAGGCACGCTCGCGGGCAATGCCACCGGCTTCGTGCTGTGGTCCACGGCTGCCGCGGCCGGTCTCTCCGCCGTCCTGCTGGCCAGCCCCACCGCGTACGCGGCGCTCCGGATCGCAGGCGGGATCGTGCTGATGTACCTCGGGGTGAAGACGCTACGGACCACGTTCAACACCACCGTGTCCACCACCCCGACCGACGAGGGCGAGCGCAGCACCGGCTTCGCGAGTGGATATCTCACCGGCCTGAGCACCAACCTCGGCAACCCCAAGGCGGGTGTGTTCGCCATCTCGGTGCTGCCCCAGTTCGTGACCGCGAAGGGCCCGGTGTTCCTGTCGACCGTCGCCTTGGGAGTCGTGTGGGCGCTCGTCAGCGCCTCCTGGTACATGTTGCTCACCTGGGCCGTCAGCCGAGGGCGCGACCTGGCGTCGAAGCCGACCGTCCTGCGGGGACTCAGCGTGGCCACCGGCGTCGTCCTGCTGGCGCTGGGCGCCGCGGTGGCAGCGGGCGTCTGAGGGCCGGGCCGGTACGTCTTCCGGCTCCCGGCCGCCCGAGCCGTCTGCCGCCGGCCATACTGACCTTTGAGATCGCCCGGTACGACCGGTGGCGACGAAGCACATCGAAACGATCGCCCCGGCTTCGCCGTAGCTCAGGCCCGGGGCAACGCGGGCAGTCCGCCCGACAGCACGGGAGCAAGGAAGCCTTTGACGTACGCCGTGACACCGGACGGAACCCGCATCGCCTACCAACTCCGTGGTCAGGGCGCGCCGTTGGTGCTGCTGGCGGGTCAGGCCAGCAACCACCACTGGTGGGACGCGGTTCGTACCGACTTCCATCCTGCTCGCAGCACCCTCACGCTCGACTACCGCGGCACGGGCGACAGCGACAAGCCCGACGCCCCCCACAGCACCGACCTGTTCGCTCGTGACGTCATCTCAGTCCTTGACGAACTCGGCATCGACCGGGCTGACGTCTACGGCACGTCCATGGGCGGACGAGTGGCCCAGCAGCTCGCGGTCCGCCACCCCCACCGGGTAGGCGCCTTGGTCCTCGGCTGCACCTCACCCGGCGGCCCCCACAGCGTCGAACGCGACAACGACGTCCGCAAAGCCCTGGCGCAACCTCAGCCCGGAGCCGCGCAACAGGCCCTGCTGGAGCTGATGTACACCCCCCAATGGCTCGCATCCCATCCCGGCCCGCACCACACGCTCGGCGACCCTCACATGCCCGCGCACGCCCGGCGCCGCCACCTCGTGGCCAGCAACCAGCACAACGCCTGGCACCTCCTGCCGGACATCAGCGCTCCCACCCTGGTCATCCACGGAACCGCCGACCTGCTCAACCCCACCGCCAACGCACCCCTGCTCGCCGACCGCATCCCCGGCGCCCGGCTGCACCTGATCCCCGATGGCCGGCACGCCTACTTCGAGGAGTGCCGCGCCCACGCCAGCCCGCTCGTCATGGACTTCCTCACCACCGCGCACAGGCCTTAACTGATCGTTTCAGAATGACGTGCGGAGTCGTCGGAGGCAGATGATGCTGCAGGCGAGTTCCAAGAGGCTCTGGTGAAGGTCGGCGCGGCGTTCGTAGCGGATCCTCAGTCGTTTGAACTGGTGAAGCCAGGCGGTTGGGTCGGCCGCGCGGTGAGGTGCTCGCCGTGGGGCGAGTCCTGTTCCGCGCGGCCTCCCGCCGAACCGGACATGGCGGTTTCCCCGGTCATCCGGCTCTCCGGTGACTACTGCGTGAGTGGTCTGGCCAGCCCTGTGTGGGCCGAGCCGAGGAACCTCCATGGCACAAGCAAGAGCGACATCCGCCGTGGCGTCCTGCACGGGAAACCGCACCGGCCGCCTGGCGAGGCCATCGCGTACACAGACCGAACCGCCCTGCTCCTGAGCTTCCTTGCCGAATTCTCTCGGGCCCCCGGACTGGCCGGCCGGAGCCCGCATCAGCCCCCACCGCATGACGTCAGTCGCCAAGGCCGTTCTCACCCTGGAGTCGCGAAGCTGAAAACGCTCACGTGCAGCGTCAGGCGGCCTCCTCCGCGGGCGTCACCGGCTCCCCCTCGGCGGGCGTGCGCGGTGCCGCGCGGTGGGGCAGCGCAAGCAGTGTCGCCCCGAGGGCGAAGGCGAGGGCGGGCAGGGCGGCGAAACCCCCGCCGGGGGCGAGTCCGTGCACGGACCAGTACGCGAGGGCGGCCGTGCTGAGGGCGAGGCCGGTCCAGAGGAGGGCGGGGCGGTCGTGGCGGGCGACGGCGGGTGGGGCGACGGCGCCGAACAGGCGGGCCAGCACGCGTTCCAGCGGCCGCAGTGCCGCCAGCACGCCCGCCAGGAACACCGCGAGCACCAGCAGCCAGGGCACGCGCAGGGCCCACCAGGCGGCGGTGCCGAAGGCGGCGCCTGGGGCGAGGCCGACAAGGTAGAACACCGCGGCGAGCAGCACAGGCAGCATGTGCCACAGATACAGGGTCATGCTCGCGCCGCCCAGGAATCCGACCGCCCGCCCGACGCGTGCGCCCTCCAGTGCCCGCCGGACGGCCGGCGCGGCCAGCAGGCAGCCGCCGGCCTGGGCCACGACCCAGGCCAGCATCGCGGGCGACGGCGGGTCGGTGTTACTGACGGCCTCCCCGGTGACCCGGATCAGGCTCACCGGGTACGGCCCGAGCGTGATCAGCGCTGTGAAGGCCGCAGCGCCGCCTGCCGCCATCGCAGCAGCGCGCCGGCGCGTCAACTGGCCGTCGCGCCAGCAGAACCCGAGCTGGTACGCCACGCACCAGACCAGTACGTAGTCGACCGGCCGGGTGGAAGCCGAGACGCTCGCGGTCACCGCGACCGCGCCCAGCACGGCCGGGACCCACGATCCCCAGCGCCGGTGTGCCGCGTGCAGCACCGGGGTCAGGGCGCTGAGCAGCAGATACACCGGGAGGAACCAGAACTGCATGGCCATCGCCCACCCCGCGAGCTCGAGCGTGTGCCGGTCCACCCCGGCCACCGAGCAGATCGCGACGGCGAGCAGCACCAGCCCGCAGTAGGCGGCCGCGGGCAGCAGCAGGCGCAGGGCCCTTCGGGCCACCCAGGGCGCCGCCGTGCCACCCGCGGCCCGGGTACGGACCCAGGAGCCGCCCGCCGCGTGGCCGCCGGCGAGGAAGAACAGCGGCATGATCTGGAAGCCCAGGGTCAGCCACTGCGTCCAGCGGATCTCCGCCAGGAGCTCGGGCGCCACGATGCCCCCGCCCGGCTCCCGGACGAGGGCGGTGATCAGCCAGTGGCCGAGCACGACCATGCAGATCGCCAGGGCCCGCAGGAAGTCGACGTACCGGTCTCGCTCCATGCCCGGTCATGCTGCCCGACCCCCGCCGGCGGCGCCGCAATCGGCGGCGACCGCAACCGTTTCGTGCCCACTGCGCGACCCGGCCGGCGTAATTCGCGTGGCAGGCACGCCTATCGGGGCGAGGCCGGCCGGCCGGTCGCGAGGAGAGGCAGTCGCTGATGGCGGGCGAGGAGCAGCAGGACGTTTCCCTGCGCCGGTCGGCGGCCCTGGTGACCCCGTGGCGCTGCGCACGACAACGATGCCTGCGGGGGACGGCGGTGCGCACGGCGGGGGACATCGGCATCGTCGAGTTCACGGCCGTCTGACCGCGCCGAGCGGCCGCCCTCACCGCAGCGTCGGTACGGCGCCGCCCTCCACCCGGGTCACCTCGACGCCGGACAGGCCGCGGCTCCACGCGGCGGTGATCCCGGCGAGGCCGGCCGCGTCGGGCGGGGCGGGGCCGAGGCCGACGGCGTAGTGGGCGGAACGAGGGCCGGTACGGAAGGGCCGGGGCCAGGCGTGGACGCCGCCGGTGCCGGCGTCCTCCAGCGCGGTGAGGAGCGCGCGGACGCGGCCCCGGACCCGGCCGAGGGTGTCCTCGAACTCCGCTTCCGTCGCGCCGTGGACGGCCAGCACCACCCAGGCCGCGTGCCGGCGGTGGAGCGGTGGCGGGGCGGTGAGGGCCGGCCGGGCAGCGGCGCCCGTGCCGGCCGCGGCATCCAGCAGTTCCCACGCGCGATAGAGCTCCTGGGCGAGCAGGTCGCGGCCGGCCGGGCCGACCTGCTCGGTGCAAGGACGGACGGGCTCGGTGGGGGTGGCGATGGAGACCGCGGGGCCCGATTGCCCGGCGGCGCCCACCGGTTGACGCCAGTCCCAGGCGGCCCAGGTGGCGAAGAAGTGCCGGAGCAGCTCGGCCCCGGCCAGGCCCGGGGCGTCGTGGACGGTGCGGGCGGCGAGCAGCGCCCAGGCCAGGCCGGGCAGGCCGCCGAAGGGCGCGCAGTCCAGGCCGCGCGCCCTGGCCCAGGCTTTGACGTCGCGGGCGAGAACCGCGAAACGGTCGTGGTCACCGGCGAGTCCGAGGATCGCGTCGGCATCGCTGACGGCGCTCAGCGCCACGGCGGCGGCCTCGCCGAGTTCGGCGCGGCAGGGCACTGCCTCGGCTGGGTCGTGGCCTCCGGTGGCGACGACGACGAGGTCGACGTCGAGACCGCCGACGCGGAAGCGCAGTCCCGGCACACGGGCGCCGGTCACCTCCCGTACACGGGTGGCCTCCGGCAGCGCGGCCGTCACCTTGTCCCGGACCGCCGCCGTGTCGGCGGTGCCCGGCAGCGCCGCGACGAGGTCGAGGTCGGCGCCGGGCAGTGCGCAGCCCATGCGGCGGGAGCCGGCGACATGGACCACACCGTCGTCCAGGGCGGCGGCCACGCGCCGGGCGGTCTCCTCCGCGTGCGGGAGGTCATCGGGGGTGTCGGCGGTGTCGGCGGTGTCGGCGGTGTCGGGCACCCAGCGCAGCTCCCCCGTGCCGAGTGCGACCGTGGCCCGGACCCCCATCGGTTCGTCCCCGCGCCGGGAGAGCAGGACGAGTTCGCCGACCTGTGCCGTCGTCCCGCGAAGCCGGGCCGCGCAATCGGCGGCGACCCGCAGCGGGTCCCGGGTGCGGCCGAGCGACAGATGCGGGGTGTAGCCCTCGGCGCGGCCCCGGCAGCGGGGGAAGCGGCGGGCGAGGGCGTGCTGGAGGACCGCCCAGGAGGTGCCGCCGTCGGCAGCCGGGTCGAGCCAGACGGTGGCGTCCTCGCGGCGCCCGAAGGTGTGCACCCCGTCCAGGCGGGCGGTGAAGGGACGGACGCCTGCCGCGGCCTCGGACAGCAGGCGTGCGGCACGCTCGAAGGCGGCCTCCGGCACGAACCCGAAGAGCAGGTTGACGTGCGGCGGCCAGCGGTGGATCTGCGGATCGTGCTCGCGGCGGACGGCCTGGATCGCGGGCCACAGCTCGTCCGGGGGCAGCCAGGCCACGGCGGTGCGCACGGTGGGCGGCAGGCCGAGGGCGCCTTCGGCCTCGGCCTGCGCGCCGGCGGCGAGGCAGAGGGTGACTTCCACACCGTAGTGGTCGGAGACGAACAGGCCCTCCTGCGTCGGGGTGTCGCCGCGCAGGGCGGCACCGGTGACGCGGGGTCCGCCCTCCCGCAGCAGGACGCGGTCGAGCCGGGAGGCACGGCCGCTGAGCGAGGAGACCGCCGCCAGCGGATTGACGGCCGGGTCGAAGGTGGGGGTGCGGTCGTGCGGCCCGTGCGCCTCGGTCCAGGCGTCGCGCAGGCCGAGGGCGAGCGACGGCCCGTCGCCTCCGTCGTTGAAGTCTCCGAGCAGCAGCAGGTCGCCCTCGACACCGGCGAGTCCCTCCGCGAGCCGGGCGAGTTCGACCTGCCTGCGGGCCGGACCGTCGTCGCAGTGGTCGCTGCTGAGGTGGGTGGCGGCGACCACGAGCGGTCCGGCGGACGTTTCGACGGTGATCGCGGCGACGGCCTTGTGCGGACCGAGGGCGTGCTGGGCGGCCTCCCGTACGGGCAGCCGGCTGAGCAGCAGCACCCCGGTGTCGTCGGTGTCGCGTCCGGCCGGGTCGGTGCCGAGGGTGTAGCGGGAGCGCACCCAGTCGGCCCGCAGCAGCGTGTCGAGCAGCGCGGGCTCGACCTCCTGGAGGGCGATGACGTCGGCGTCCGCCTCCTCCAGGGCGCGCAGCAGCAGGGGGCGGCGGCGGGCGGTGTCGATGCGGTGGCTGTCGTAGCGGTCCCACAGGGTGTTCCAGGTCAGGACGCGCAGCCGGCCGCCGTCGGCCGTTCCCGCCCGGCCGGGCGGGACCTGCTCGGCGGGCCGCCAGCGGTGCCCGTCCTCGTCCCAGGCGTGCGGGACGCGGGCCGTGAAGAACGGCGGCCGCAGCAGGCGAGGATCGCGGACGCGCCCGGCGTCGGTGGCGTCGATGCGGTCGGTGCCGGTGGCCCGGTCCCAGACCAGCTCTCCGTCCGCCTCGACGAACAGCACGCGGTGCCAGGGGATCTCGCCGCCGGGCACGAAGGCGGGCAGCGGGACCCGCTTGGGGGCGGCCCCGCGCTGGTGGACGCCGATCACGAAGCGCGCCGGGTCGAACCGGGCGTCCCAGCGGACGCGGTGGTAGATCTCCTCGCTGGTGCGCATGTCAGGCCTCCTGTCCGGGCGCGGCGCCGCCGAGCGAGCCGTCGGTGTCCTCGACGGTGCCGCCCGCGCCGACGTACCAGGTGCGGTGGGCCTCGCCGGGGTACGGCGGGGCGAACCGGCGGGCCTGCGCGGTCAGCACCGCGGCCGGCACCGGGTGGGCGCGGTCCGCGTTGCGCCGGGCCAGCTCCTCCTCGTCGACCAGGGTCACCACGTGCGTGACCAGGGCGTCGCGGCGGCGGGCCACCGCGTGCACCAGGGAGCGCTGGTGCGGGTTGAGTGACGTCGCGTCCCACACCACCGTCGCACGCCCGGTCAGGGCGCTGTCGAGCCGGCGCAGCCCCTCGCGCAGGACGTCGGCGTTGGCCCGCTGGTCGGCGCGGGAGCCGCGGGCGAGGCGCAGGTCGTCGAGAGCGATGCGGACGGCGGTGCCGGGCAGGGTGCCGGCGAAGGTGCTCTTGCCGCTGCCCGCGGGCCCCGTCAGGTGGATCAGGCGGGGGAACTGCGCGGAACGCCGGCGCCAGGTGGTGGCGACGGCCTCCTCTGCGCCCGCGATCCGGCCCGCGGCGTACCCGGCGCGGGCCTCCGCCCAGCAGCGGTCGGCGGCTTCGGTGTCCAGCCCGGCGAGAGCCGCGCGCAGTCCGTGGCGAAGGGAGCCGAACGGGTCGGGGCCGAGCAGGCCGGCCTCCTCGGCGAGCAGGGCCGACCATTCGGTCTGCTCGCGGGACTCGGCGTCGGGCGCCGCCGCGGCCGCCACGGCGTGCAGGACGCCGAGGTCTGCGGCGAGCGCCATGCGGGCGAGACCGGCCACGCGGTCCTCGTCGGGGTACGGGCGCTGCAGCGCCGGGTGGAGTCCGGCCAGGTCGGCCACGCGCCGGGCCTGCGGCATGCCGAGCGGTCCGGCGAGGCGGGCCGCCAGTCGGGCCCGGGGGATGTCGTGCAGCAGGGCGGCGAGCACCCCTGCGAGCCGGGCGTCCCCGGTGCGGCGAAGGACGTCCAGCCGGCCGGATACCTCGGCGGCGCGCTCCGCGGCCCCGGGGCCGGCGACGTCGAGCCCCACCGCGGCGGCGAGCGCGCCGGCGTCGGGAGCCGCGCCGGAGCGCACCGCCCACAGCGCGGCGGCCGGGCCCAGCCCGTTCTCGACGACGGGGGCGTGCATCCAGTGGGTGCCGGTCGTCACATGACCGGTGCGTACCCACTTGGCGACATGGCGGCCGAACTCCTCGTGACGGAAGCCGTCGACGGTACGGACGACGTAGCCCTCCTGGCGTGCGGTGTCCAGGCGCAGTGCGCGCAGCGCGCGTTCGTCGTACCTACCGCGCCACAGCACGGGTGGCACCGGGATACCGAGCCCCCGCAGGAATCGGACCGTGCGGTCCCAGTCCAGGCACCGGTCGCCGTCCCAGACGGAGAAGCCGTAGAACCAGCTGTCCAGTTGCTCGTAGCCGAGGGAGTGGCGGGCGTGCAGATTCTCGCCGCAAACGCGCAGGCCGGGCCGCAGAAGGGGGCCGATCCGCCCCTGGAGCGCCTTGACCCATGCCCGGGAGGGGTGGTGGGCCGAGTCGGGCGACCGGGCGTGCGTCCCGTCCCGGTGAAGCGTGGTGTTCTCGCCGTCGAGTTTCTCGGTGACGACGACCTCGCGGCCCCGGAGCGCGCCGGGGTCCCCGGCGCGTATGTCGTCCGGCGTGGCCCCGGGCGACCAGGGCAGGTGCGGCGTGCGTGGATAGTGCGTGCGCATGATGCCGGATTCCCCCGTGACGATGTGGTGCGCGCCCACTGTAGGAGCGGGGGAGCCGGCAAGCCACCGATTAATCGGGGCGCGCCACCAGGGAGGAGTGAATTCCGGGAAAACGAACGGTTAATGCGCGGCATCCCAATTCCCGATACATATTACCCAATTAATTTGGTGCTAAGTTCTGCCCGTGAACGATTCCGGCTTCCTCACGCTCAACAGGCTGCTCCCCCTGCCGACGCGTCGTCGGACCCTCCGGCCGGCGCTTTGGGGCGGGGTGATCACGGCCGTCGTCCTGCTCGGCTATTCGACGGTGACTTCGGGCATGAACGGGGACCTCAGGTACGTCCTCGCCTGCCTGCGCAGCGCGAGGGGCGGGGGATTCTCGGCATCGGACACCTTTGTGCACCGGCCACTCTTCTACCGCTGGTTCGTCGCCGGTCTCGACTCACTCACCTTCGGGTCGACCGCGAACCGCGAGATGATCATCCGCATCGTGGCCGTCCTGCTCTGCGTGGCGACCGGACTGGCCCTGCGAGCGGCGCTGGCCCGCCGGATCCCGCTGCGCGACGCGACGCTCACGGCGGCGGCGGTGGCTCTGGCGCTGGCCTTCGCCCCGAGGATCGACTTCCTGCAGCCCGAGTGGACGGCGACCCTGCTGTCGGTTCTGGCGATCGCCGCGGCCCTCGGCATCGAACGGCCGTGGCCGGCGGCCGCCGTGGCGGCGGTGCCGCTGGGCCTGGCGGTCTTGATGAAGTACTCCACCGCGGCCACCGCCCTGATGGCACTGCTGCTGCTCTTCGCCGTCGACCGGATGCGTGCGGTGCGGCTCGGCCTCGTCACGGGCGTCTCCTCGGTGGTGCTCTTCGGGATCAGCGTCCTGGCCGGCTCCCGGGAGTTGCAGTGGGCCAGGGACATGCCCAAGATCAACCAGGGCGCCCTCACCCGCAAGGGACTCCACCCCTCCTTCCTGCTCGACAAGTCCGCGTCCTTCCTCGTGGACCGGGCCTACCTCAGCCCCGTCGTCGCACTGCTCCCGGCGGCGCTGCTGCTGTTGCTGCTGTCCCGCCAGGAGGACCGCCGCCGGCGCGCCGAACTGGCCGCGTTGGCCGGCCTGATCGTCCTCGTGTGCGTAGCCGCGGTCGCGGTGCAGGGCAACTGGTTCGGCTACCACGCCGCCTCCCTCCCGGTGGGCGCCGCCGCGCTGTGGGGCCTCGCGGTCGCCTCCTGGTACCGGGCGTACGGCAGGCCACCGCTGTTCTTCACCGCGGTCACGGCGGTCTACGCGGCCTTCGTGCCGTTCGCCGAGCAGTCCCCGCACGCCGTGCAGGGTGTCGCCGCCGGCTGGGCGGCCGCCCTCGTCGCGCTGCTCGCCGCGACGGCAGACCTCCTGTTCGCCCCCAGGCCCGCCGTCCGCCCGGCCCGCCCCGGCCGGTTCGCGGCCGCCGCCGTCGCGCTCTCCGCGGTCGCCGGGGTCTTCTGCCTGGCCGCCGCGGTCTGGCCCGGCTCGCCGCAGCTGATGAACGCCGGCCGCGTCGTCTACGGCAACGGTTCCTTCGCCGCGCGGTCCGGCCAGACCGCGCTGGAGGCCGCCGAGGTCAACCGGCAGATCCCGCACGGTGCGCCCGTCCTCTACCTGGCCTTCGGCGACGTGGCGTACTACGTCGGTCATCCGACACCGTGCCGCTACCCCGTGCCGACGTTCCTGCAGCGCACCAAGTTCCTCCCGGACGTCGACAAGCTGCCGTCCTACAAGGAGAACCTCCGCTGCGTCACCGAGGACCCGGCCCCCTACGCGGTCCTGCAGCGCTCCTGGTTCCAGCTCGGCAACGTCGACAAGACCATGGCGGCCACGATCGAGGCCACCTACGAGTGCCCGCCCCTGAACGGCAACCCCCGCACCCCGGTGGTCTGCCGCCTGCGCTAGGCACCCGGCTCCCCGCCCCGCCCCCGGGGCCGCAAAATGCGTGGTGGGCTCGGGGGCGGGGCGGAATGATGGGCGGGTGACGTTCCTGGAGGTCGCCTGCGACGAGTCCGGCTCGGACGGCGAGAACCTGATCGGCGGGAACACGGACGTCTTCGCGCACGCGGGTGTGTGCGTCGCCGGCGAGGCCGCGGCCCGGGCGCTGGCGGAGGTGCGCGAGCGGATCCGCTCGCCCGCCGAGGAGTACAAGGCGAACCATCTGCTGCGAGACAAGCACCGGGCGGTGCTGGAGTGGTTCCTGGGGCCCGCGGGGCCGTTGGGCGGCGCCGCCTCGGTGCACCTGGTCGACAAGGCGTGGTTCGTGGTCGTGGCGGTCGTCGATGTGCTGGCCACGGGGCCGTCCGCGGCCGCCCTGGCGACCACGTTGTACCGCGAGGGACGCCGCACCGTGGACGCGGCGCGGTGGCGGGAGTTCCTCCGCGCCGCCAACGAGCTGGTGCGGACCAGGAACCACGAGGCGGGGGTGACACCCGTCGACCCGTTCCACCGCGCACTGGGGGCGCTGGATCCCGCGGACGGCGCCGCCGGCGCCCTTTCCGGGGTCGTCGAGGTGCTGCGGCGGGCCAGGCCGCGGGCGGAGGCGTTCCGGGCGCGGCTCGCGGCGGCCCCGGAGGCGGTGGATCCGCTGGACCCGCTCTTCCCCGCGCTGGAGCGGACGATAGCGCGCTGGAGCGAGGGCGGGGCACGGGTGCACGTCGTGCACGACCGGCAGAACTCGCTCACCGAGGAGCGGATCGCGCGGCTCGGGGCGTCCCTGGCACCGGACCGGCGGCCGGCGGGGCTGCGGCTGGCCGAGTCGCGCCACGACCCGCGGATCCAGCTCGCCGACTTCCTCGCCGGGGTGGCGCGGAAGCTGGCCTCGGACGAGCTGGCGGGCCGCGGCGACCCGGTGCTGATCGGTCTGCTGCGCCCCTACGTGGATCCGCTCTCGGTGTGGGGCGACGACCGCAGCTGGTCGCGGCTGGGGCCCGGCTCTTGCCCGGCCGGGCCCCAGCCGCCGGCGGCTCAGCTCGCGCCGATGAGCTTCGTGACGCGGTGCGCCAGCGCGATGGAGTAGCTCTGCCCGCGGTCCTGCGGGTAGATCTGCGCCATGGTGGCGAGCGTGACCCGGCTCATGTGGGTCCGGTGCTCCGGGATGAGCGAGCGGTACTCGGGGGTCACGACCGGCTGGGCGAAGGGAGCACGGGAGAAGTGCCACTCCTGGATCCACGAGCGCTCGAACTCCGGATTGAGCCGCTGCAGGTACGGGATGTACCGGTCCAGCAGCTCCGCGGGGGCGGTGGTGAACCGCCAGTCGTCCCGCGGCACGTAGTTGCCGACGTAGAGGAGGTGGCGGCCGCCGTACTCCGCGCGGTCGACCATCCGCGTGTGCTCCACGACGGCCAGGAAGGGGAAGTCCGGGTCGTTGATGTTGAGCCAGTAGTACGGGATCACGCTGCGGTCGAGCTCGAGCACGAAGCAGGTGGCGCCGAGGTACTGGTTGCGCCACACCGTGTCGTCGGAGGGGACGTCCGCGGCCTTGGCGAAGACGGGCTGCGGGACGGTGACGACGAGCTGGTCGAAGTCGTAGGACGCGCCGTCGCCAGTGGTGACGGTGACCTGCTCGGCACCCTCGGGCTGACGGATGGTCTCCACCTTCTTGCCAAACTCGACCTTGCCGCCGCGGGCGGCGACGGCGTCGCGCAGCGCGGCGTACACGCGCTCGAAGCCGCCGTGCACGTAGCCGAGTTCGAAGGTCCGGCAGTGCACGCGGGCCCACAGCCAGGCCATCGAGACCTCGTCGGCGCGGTCGCCGAACTTGCCGCGCAGCAGCGGCTCCCAGATGGTCTCGGTGGCCTTGCGGCCGGCCCGGCGGCGCAGCCAGTCCAGAGCGGTGAGGTCGTTGTAGCGCTCACCGCTGCGGACGGCCTTGAGCAGCGCGGAGGAGGCCCCGAAGCGCACGCCGTCGAGCAGCGAGAAGGAGGGGAAGCGCAGCATCTCCAGCGGGGTGCTGAAGGGGTGCAGCGTGCCGTCCCGGAAGACGCCGGTGGTGGGCTTGTGGAAGCGCAGGTCGCCGCCGAGGCCGAGCTCCTCGATGAGCTCGATGATGTCCCGGTCGCTGCGGAAGATGTGGTGGTAGTACCGCTCCAGCGGGACGCCCCCGACGGGGATCGACGCCGCGAGCCCGCCCAGCTCGTCGGCCGCCTCGAGCACCGTGACCTGGTGTCCGGCCTTGACCGCGTCGTACGCGGCGGTCAGGCCGGTCGCACCGGCACCGATGATGCCGAGATTCATCCGAAACTCCACTTTCTGTTGAGCACGAACTGGGTGGCCAGCACCAGGGGCAGCGAGCCCGCCTTGACGACGTTGGCGTCGATGCCGAGCCAGCTGGTGAAGATCTGGAACAGCACGTAGGTGAGGGCGATGCCGGTGAGGCCGACCGCGTAGAAGCGCAGGAAGCGCACGAACACCCGGTCCCGCTTGTCGAACGTGAAGATCGCGTTCAGCACGAAGTTGTTGGTGATGCCGAGGCTCGTGCTGATGACGTTGGCGACCTGCTCGTCGAGGCCGAGCACGTTGAAGAGCAGCAGGAAGGACACGAGGTCGAGGGCGACACCGCTGCCGCCGACCAGCGCGTAGCGGATCAGCTGCCGCAGGTCCCCCCGCCGGTCGGGACGCGCCGGAGCCGGGGCCGCGGTGTCCGCGCCCCCGGCCGCCTCAGTCGCCGTCATGCCCGAGGACCTCGCGGACGATGTACAGCGGCCGGTCCTGGGCCTCGCTGTATATGCGCCCTATGTAGCTGCCGAGCACGCCGATGGCGAGCATCTGGGTGCCGCCGAGGAACAGGGTGACGACCATGAGCATGGTCCAGCCGGACACCGTGATGTCGGGCCGGAAGATCTTCATGCCCAGCGCGTACAGGATGCCGAGGAGGGAGAAGGCGAGCACGAGGAAGCCCAGCCGGCTGATCAGCCGCAGCGGGACGGTGGAGAAGCTCGTGACGCCGTCGATGGCCAGGCGCGCCATCTTCCGCAGCGGGTACTTGGTCTCCCCCGCGAAACGCTCGTCGCGGTCGAACTGGACCTCGGTCTGCCGGAACCCCATCGAGGCGACCATGCCGCGCACGAAGCGGCTGCGCTCGCGGAAGCGGCGCAGCTCGTCGGCCGCCCGCCGGTCCAGGAGCCGGAAGTCGCCGGTGTCCAGCGGGATGTCCACCTCGGCCCAGCTGCGCAGGATGCGGTAGAACGCGTGCGCGGTGGTGCGCTTGAAGATCGTGTCACGCCGGGTGCGGCGGCGCGCGTGGACGATCTCGGCACCGGCGCGCCAGGCGTCGACCAGCTCCAGGCTGATCTTCGGCGGGTCCTGGAGGTCGGTGTCCATGATGATGACGGCGTCGCCCTTGGCCTCGTCCAGGCCGGCGGTGATGGCGATCTGATGGCCGAAGTTGCGGGCGAAGTCGACCACGCGCACACGGCGGTCGTTCTTCGCCAGGTCCCTGAGGATGGTCAGGGAGTCGTCGGCGGAGCCGTCGTTGACATACACGATCTCGTAGCGGAATTCCGGCCGCCCGGCGAGGGCCTTGACCAGCTCCTCGTGGAAATGGCGGATGCCGTCCTGCTCGTTGTACACGGGGAGGACGTACGAGATCAGTGCCGTTCCGCCCGATTCCGTCGCCGGCCGGCGGGCGACGGCGTTCGCGAATTCAGCGGTCTGCGTGGTCACCGTCGGTCCTCCGCACCGTGCACTGCGCGCACATGGGGATTCTCAAACATTTGGCAAACCTATGGATCGACTCTTAATCGAAGGCGAACAAAGCCTTTCCGGGACGACGCACCGAGTTGACGGCAGGGCGGCGCTCCGGTCACGGAATCACCGGTTCCGAATGGGGATGCGGGGAATTCCGGCCACCGCCGCTTCCGTCCTCGCGCGAACGGCCTGGAGTGGGCGGCCGTGGGTCAGCACTGCCGGAGGAAGGCGGCCTCGCCGCAGGGCCGGCAGGGCCGACCGCGCGTGGCTCAGCTCGCCCCGCCGGGGCGGCGGCGCAGCAGATAGGTGTCCATGATCCAGCCTTTGCGTTCCCGGGCCTCGGTGCGGGCCCTGAGGATGCGTTCCGAGGTCTCGGCGAGCGGGCCGGAGATGAGGATCTCGTCCTCGGTGCCGAGATAGGCGCCGTAGTGGATGTCCACGCCCTCCGGGTCGATCCCGGCGAAGGCGGCGCGGCCGTCGAGCATGACCACCACGTCGTCGGCGTCCTCGGGGAAGCCCTCGGACAGACGGCGGCCGGTGGTGATCTGCAGGGGGCGGCCGACCCGGGTGAGGGTGAGGCGGTGGCGGGCCGCGAGCGCGGAGACGCTGCTGATGCCGGGGACGACCTCGTGGGTGAAGGAACCGGGCCGGCGGGCGAGGACCTCCTCGACGACGGCGATCACGCTGTCGTACAGGGAGGGGTCACCCCAGACCAGGAAGGCGCCGGTCTCGCCGGGGCGGAGGTGGGCGTCGAGGAGTCCGGCCACCAGGTCGGCGCGGCGGCGACGCCAGTCCTCGACGGCCTCCGCGTAGCCGGGTGCGCTGCGGTCGCGCTCGGCGTCGGGGACCTCGACGAGACGGTGGCCGGGGCGGGCGTGCTCGTCCAGCATCCGGCGGCGCAGGCGGATCAGGTCCTGGCGCTCCTCCGGTTTCCCGAGGACGAGGAAGACGTCCGTACGGCCGATCGCCTTGACCGCCTGAAGGGTGAGGTGTTCGGGATCGCCCGCGCCGATGCCGATGACGAGGATGTGTCGCATGCGGTGATTGTGCCCTGCGGTGTGCCCGTGACGGCCATCGCGGCAACTGTTCCCAGGACGTCCTGTGATGTCCCTCACGCTGGATTGGGTGGTTACGGTGCGACTTAGTAGCCGGCCTTCGCGCGGCATATAACCTCCATCCGCAACGGAATGGGACATAATTCGCCCACGGGGCGACGGCATTCGATCCGTACGGCGTCATGGGCTGCCCCGGGGCGGGGTACGCGTTCTGAGTGCCCATCAGGTCTCCTCCGGACCTCGGATGCGGTGGCGCGGCACGCTCACACGCCAGTGGCATGAGGCGTCGCGGCTACGAGTCCGCGTAGTACCGATCTTTCATTGCCCGATGTTCGGGACGGTCCACACAATGGCCGGGCCCGCCAGCCGTCACGGCAGCTCAGGCGGGTTGTGAACACGCACGCCGACCCCTCGAGTGAGGTCACGCAATGACGAAGCACCGCCGGACGAAGCGATTCCGGAAGATAACCGTCGCCGCCCTCGCCGTCGCCGCCGTGGGTGTGCCCTCGGTGGCCATGGCCTGCGTCGGTGGCCAGCAGGGTCCGCGGTACGACCGGTCCCAGGGCCAGGGCCAGGGCCGCTGGAACCACGGCTCGTGGGCCGGGTCCTGGAACGGGTCCGCGGGCGGGTCCGGCAACGGGGCGTGGACGCAGGGCGGCCAGTGGGGCGGGAAGCCGTCCTGGGCACCGTCCACCGCTCCCTCGGCCCCCGCCTCCGCGCCGTCGTCCGCGCCGTCCTCGGCGCCCTCGTCGGCACCGTCCGCCGCGCCGGCCTCCCCGGGCGCGGGCTCCGGCGCCACGCTGACGGGTGCCTCGGCCACCGTGCTCGACCTGGTGAACAAGGAGCGGGCCAAGGCCGGCTGCACGGCCCTGAAGGTCAACGCCAAGCTGAACGAGGCCGCGCAGGACCACAGCAAGGACATGGCCTCGCACCGGAGCATGTCGCACACCGGATCCGACGGTTCGTCCCCCGCCGACCGCATCTCCTCGGTGGGCTACAACTGGAGCAGCTACGGCGAGAACGTGGCCTACGGCTACTCCTCGGCGTCCAGCGTGATGAGTGCCTGGATGGCCAGCCCGGACCACAAGCGGAACATACTGGACTGCTCCTTCAAAGAGATAGGGATCGCGCTGGCACAGCCCGGCAACTACTGGACGCAGGACTTCGGCGCCGCGCGCTGAGGCAGAACGCCGGGAGGCCCGGCCGCCCCCGTGGCGGCCGGACCTCCCGGCGTGTGCGCGGTGGGCTCAGCGCAGGCCGCGGCCGAGCGCGTTGATCAGTTCACCGCCCGCGGTGTCCCCGCTCAGCTCCCAGAAGAAGGCGCCGCCGAGGCCCTGCCTCTTCACCCAGGCCGCCTTGCCGCGGAGGGTGAGCGGGGTGTCGTAGCTCCACCACTCCTGGCCGCAGCGGGCGTACGCGGTGCCGGCGACCACGCGCGTGGCCGGGCAGCGGGTCTTGAGCACCTTGTAGTCCTCGCTGCCCGGCTCCCAGGTGCCGGGGGCGGGTCCCGTGGCGTCGCCGCCGGGCGCGGTCTGCGTCACCCCGGTCCAGCCGCGGCCGTAGAAGCCGAGGCCGAGCAGGAGTTTGCGGGCCGGGATGCCGAGGCCGCGCAGCTTGTGGACGGTCGCCGCCGCGTTGGCGCCCTTCGCCGGGATCCCGCGGTAGGAGGTGAGCGGCGAGTGGGGGGCGGTCGGGCCGGTGGCCGACCAGGTGCCGAAGTAGTCGTAGGTCATCGCGTTGTACCAGTCGACGTACTTCGCGGCGCCCGCGTAGTCGGCGGCGTCGATCTTGCCGCCGTCGGAGGCGTCGGCGGTGATGGCGGCGGTGACCAGGTTCTTCTTGCCGAAGCGGTGGCGCACCGCGGCCATCAGGTCCGTGTAGGCGGTCGGGCCGCTGGTGTCGCAGGACATGCCGCAGGCGTTGGGGTACTCCCAGTCGATGTCGATGCCGTCGAAGACGTCGGCCCAGCGCGGGTCCTCGACGAGGTCGTAGCAGGAGTCGGCGAACGCCTCCGGGTCGGCCGCAGCCTGCGTGAAGCCGGGCGACCAGCTCCAGCCGCCGAAGCTCCAGAGGACCTTGATGTGCGGGTACTTCTTCTTCAGCTTGCGCAACTGGTTGAAGTTGCCGTGCAGCGCGCCTTCCTCGGTGCCGTCGGCGACGCCGTCCACGCTGCCGGCCGCGTCGTAGGGCTTCTGGTAGTCCGCCCAGGCGTCGCCGACGGCGCACTTGCCGTCCGTCACGTTGCCGAAGGCGTAGTTGATGTGGGTGAGCCGGGACGCGGCGCCCGAGGTGACGATGTTCTTGACGTGGTAGTCCCGGGCATAGACGCCCCAGTCGATGAAGTAGCCGACGACTTTCGACGTGCCCGCCGGGGCGTGCGGGGCGTGGTGGCCGTGGGACACCGCGGCAGCCGGCTGGGCCGCGGCGGGGCCGGTGACCAGGCTCGCGGTGAGCAGCGCCGTGCCGGCGGCGACGAGGCCGACCAGGGCTCTGCGGAACCGTGATCCCTGCGGTCTGGGCATGGAGTCACCTCTGGTGAGGAAGCGGTCGTGAGCGCGCGTGGGTGCGAGGACACCCTAGAAGGACTAGACCAATAAGGTCAATGGTCTGCACCAATACGGAAGTCCCCGCTTTCCGAGCGCTCATGACCGGCCGTCAGAGAGGCATCGGCGTCCAGGACCAGCGGTGGGTGCCCGGGCCGACCCGGTACGCCGGCAGGGTGAACGGCGGGCCCGGCTGCGGCGGGGACGACGGTCCTGCGTGGGGGTTCCCTTCCGGGGGTGGCCGGTTCGCGGTGGGGCGTGAGTCCGCCGGTGCCCCCACCCGCGCGCGGCCGTCCAGGCGGGCGGCCGTGGAGCCGGGCGTTCCGCCGCGGGCACGGGCCGGGCCTCGGTGAGGGTCTCCGTCCGGCCGGTGACGGTGAGGTGCCCTGGCCCGGGGGTGGGTTCGCCGGTCGTCGTGGGGCGGTGGGGGCCGCGGCGGCGAGCTGGGCTGGGACGTCGCCGGGGGTCTCCCGGCGGAAGCGGGGCCGGGCCCACGGCCGTCGGCTCGGGGTGGCAGCCGGGCAGCGCGTTCGGGAGGGCACGGACGGGGTGCGCACGCGGGCCGGAGTGCCCCGTGCGGGCGCGGCCCGCCCGCACGGGTCCGGCCCGAACAGGTCAGGACGGCGTCCGGGACCTGTTCGGGCGGAGGGATCCGGCTATGCGCACGGGGTGAGGCGCAGGGTGAGGATCTGGAACGGCCGCAGCGCCACCCGGATCCCTCCGTCGGGCCCGAGCTGCGCGCTCTCCCCCTCCAGCGGGCGTTCCAGCAGGTCGGTCACGCGCACCCGCTCCACCGGGAACGAGGCGCGCAGGGTGGTGGTGGCGCGGCCGCCGAGCGACTCGTACAGCCGGACGACCACGTCGCCGGAGCGGTCGTCGGCGAGCTTGACCGCCTCGATCGCGGCCCGCGTGCCGTCGAGCGTCACCAGGGGCGCGGCCGGTGCGGCGTCCACGGCCCCGGCGGTGACGCGCAGCGGCAGGTTGAGCTCGTAGCCGCCCGCCACCGCGTCCTCCACGGCCGCACCGGGGAGCAGCGCGTACGTCAGGCGGTGCGTGCCCTGGTCGGCGTGCGGGTCGGGCACGCGGGGCGCCCGGACGAGGCTGAGCCGCAGCGTGGTGGTGGTGCCGCCGTCCTCGCGTGAGGTGCGGCCGACATCGTGGCCGTAGGTCGAGTCGTTGAGCACGGCCACGCCGTAGCCGGGCTCCGCGACGTGCACCCAGCGGTGGCAGAAGACCTCGAACCGGGCCGCGTCCCAGCTGGTGTTGGTGTGCGTGGGCCGGAAGACGTGCCCGAACTGGATCTCGGCGGCGCTGCGGTCGGCGTGCACGTCCAGCGGGAAGGCCGCCTTGAGGATCTTCTCGCTCTCGTGCCAGTCGATCTCCGTCTCGAAGTCGATCCGCGGGCTGCCCGCGCGCAGCCGTACGGTCTGCGCGAGGCGGGAGCCGCCGAAGGACCGCTCGACGCGGAGGGCACCGACCAGCGGGCCCTCCTCCACGACGGTGATCGCGTCGACGGCCGTCAGGTCCGTGTACTGCCGCCGGTAGTGCCGGTCGATGTCCCAGGCGTCCCACTGGTTGGGCAGGTCGGTGTGGAGGCGCAGCAGGTTGCCGCGCTCGCCCGGGGCCAGCACCTCGCGGCCCGCGGTCAGGTCGAACACCGAGATCAGCAGCCCGTCGTCGTCGAGTTCGACGCGGACCAGCCCGTTGTCCAGGACGCGCTCGGTGACGGTCACCGTGCCGCCCGGCTCGGCCGCCACGAGGGGCCCCGCGCCCGAGGCGGGCAGCTGGGCGAAGACCGCCACCCGGCCGTCGGCGAGGGGCTGGACCCCGGCTCCGTCCGGCGCCGCCGGCACGGCGACGACCTCGGCCCGGGGCCGCGGGGAGGTGTTGAACACCCAGGGGGCCGACGGCCCGGTGCCGGGGTCGCCGGCCACCACCGCGGCGGCGCCGGCGATGATCGCCTCCAGCTCCTCCTTCAGGCGGGCGTAGGTCGCCTCCGCCTCGCGGTGCACCCAGGCGATGGAGGAACCCGGCAGGATGTCGTGGAACTGGTGGAGCAGGACCGTCTTCCACAGCCGGTCCAGGTCTTCGTACGGGTACGCGTACGAGGGGTCGCGCGTCGCGGCGGTGGCGGCCCACAACTCGGCCTCGCGCAGCAGGTGCTCGCCGCGCCGGTTGCCGGACTTGGTGCGCGCCTGGCTGGTGTAGGTGGCGCGGTGCAGCTCCAGGTAGAGCTCGCCGGACCACACCGGGGCGTCCTCGTACTCGGCCCGGGCCTCGCGGAAGAAGGTGTCCGGGTCCTGGACGACGACCTTGGGCGAGCCCTCCAGGTCGCGCAGGCGCCGGGCCTTCTCCAGCATCTCCCGGGTGGGGCCGCCCCCGCCGTCGCCGTGGCCGAAGGGGACCAGGGAACGCGTGCCGCCCCCCTTGTCGGCGTAGTTGCGCACGGCGTGGGCCATCTCCTCGCCGGAGAACACCGCGTTGTAGGTGTCGACCGGGGGGAAGTGCGTGAAGATGCGGGTGCCGTCGATACCCTCCCACCAGAAGGTGTGGTGCGGCATCTTGTTCGTCTGGTTCCACGAGATCTTCTGCGTGAGGAACCACTCCATCCCGGCCAGCCGGGCGAGCTGCGGGTAGGCGCCGGTGTAGCCGAAGGAGTCGGGCAGCCACACCCCCCGGCACTCGACGCCGAACTCCTCGGCGAAGAAGCGCTTGCCGTGGATCAGCTGGCGGGCCATCGCCTCGCCGCCCGGCAGGTTGCCGTCGGCCTCGACCCACATGCCGCCGACCGGCACCCAGTTGCCGGCCTTCGCCGCCTCCTGCATGCGGCGGTACACCTCGGGGTTGCGCTCCTTGACCCAGGCGTACTGCTGGGCCTGGGAGCAGGCGAAGACCAGCTCCGGGTAGTCGGCGGCGAGCGCGGTGACGTTGGAGAAGGTGCGGGCGGTCTTGCGCTTGGTCTCACGCAGCGGCCACAGCCACGCGCTGTCGATGTGGGCGTGGCCGACCGCGGACAGCGTGTGCGCGCTGGCGTGAGCGGGCCGGGACAGCACCCCGGCGAGTTCGGCACGGGCCGCGGCGGCGGTGCCGGCGACGTCGGCGATGTCGAGGGCGTCGAGCATCCGTTCCAGGGCGCGCAGCAGTTCGTGGCGGCGCGGCTCGTGTGTGGACAGCTCGCGCATCAGCTCGCCGGCGACCTCGATGTCCAGGACGAGGTGCCACACGTCCTCGTCGAGCACGGCGAGGTCGGCGCGGGCCATCGTGTACAACGGGTCCGCGGGCGCGGTGAGCCGGTCGCCGAGCGGTGTCGGCAGGAAGCCCTTGGCGAGGATGTCGGGGTTGGCGGCGGCCTCCAGCAGCAGTTCCACCGGTTCGCCGCCGGCCGCGGGGTTCGCGACGGGCACGTACTGGTTGCGCGGCTCGATGCCCTTGACCGGGGTGCCTGAGGCGTCGTGGACCAGGGCCTCGGCCTGGCCGCCGGGCCAGTCGCCGATGAAGCCGAGGTCGAAGACGGCCTCCACACGGCGGCCGGCCCACTCGGCGGGGACGGTCCCCCGGGCACGTATCCAGCTGGTCGACCAGGGGGTGCCCCAGCGGTCGCCGGTCGCGAAGGGCACGTACTCGGCGGCCAGCGCCTCGCCCACGGGTACGGGCTCGCCGTCCACGTGCCACGCGGTGAGCGTCAGCGGCACCGACGCGGCGTACACCGCGGGGCGGATGCGCTGTTCGAGGACGCGGTCGAGGCGCGCCTCGACCTGCTTGCGGTCGTCGTGCATGGTGCTGGTCCCCTCAGTCCCGGAGGTAGGCGAGTCCGGGTACGTGCTTGCGGTAGCCGTCGAGCAGGCGCTGGGCGACGGCGACGGAGTCGACGAGCGGGTGCAGCGCGAAGGCGCGCAGGGCGGCGGCCCGGTCGCCGGTGGTGGCGGCGGTGATGACGTCGCGCTCGACGGCCTTGACGGCGGTGACCAGGCCGGCGGCGTGGCCGGGCAGCGGGTCGCCGACGATGGGGCGGGCGCCGTTGGCGTCCACGTGGCAGGGCACCTCGACGACGGCCTCGGCGTCGAGCGGCTCGAGGGCGCGGCGGTTGCGGACGTTGAGGATCAGCGTGGCGCGCTCGTCCAGGGCGATGGCCCGCATCAGGGCGAGGGCGACCTTCTCGTAGCCGCCGGACTCCAGGTCGCACGAGTCGCGCTCGCCGGCGCCCGCGGCCTCCCGGACGTCGGCGCCATAGGTGGTCTCGCGCTCCAGGCGGGTGGCGTCCCAGGCGGCGAAGGGCTCGGTGCCCGGGGCGCGCATCTTCTCGTAGAAGCGCTGCTGCTGCTCCAGGAGGAAGGCGCCGCGGGTGTGCTCGGCGTCGCGCGCGGCGGCGACCACCTCGCGGTTGGAGTAGTAGTAGTTCAGGTACTCGTTGGGTACCGAGCCGAGGGTGCGCAGCCAGTCGGCGCCGAAGAGCTTGCCCTCCTCGAAGGAGGTGAGCGCCGCCTCGTCGGCGAGCAGGCGCGGCAGCAGGTCGACGCCGTCGACGCGCACCGCCCGCAGCCAGCCGAGGTGGTTCAGGCCCGCGTAGTCGAACCAGGCCCGGCCGGGGTCGATGCCGAGGGCGCGCGCCACGCGCCTGCCGAGGCCGACGGGCGAGTCGCAGATGCCGATGACGCGGTCGCCGAGGTGGTGGGACATGGCCTCGGTGACCAGGCCGGCGGGGTTGGTGAAGTTGATGACCCAGGCGTCGGGGGCGAGCCGCGCGATGCGGCGGGCGATGTCGACGGCGACCGGGACGGTGCGCAGCCCGTAGGCGATGCCGCCGGGGCCGACCGTCTCCTGGCCGAGTACGCCCTCGTCGAGGGCGACCCGCTCGTCGACGACGCGTCCGGCGAGACCGCCGACGCGGATCGCGGAGAACACGAAGTCGGCGCCGGTGACGGCATCGTCGAGATCGGTCGTGACGGTGACCTCGGGCGCGTCGGGGTGGCCCTGCGCCTGTTCCCGCAGGACCCGGACGATGGCGTCCAGGCGCGCGGGGTCCAGGTCGTGCAGGGTCACGTGGGTGACGCGGCCCTCCGCGCGGTCCTCCAGCAGGGCGCGGTAGACCAGCGGGACGCGGAACCCGCCGCCGCCGAGAATCGTGAGCCTCATACCTCGACCACCTCCACCCCCGCCTCGCGCAGCGAGGTCCGGGTCGTCGCGTCCGCCGGGGCGTTGGTCACCACGACGTCGATGTCCTCGGGCCCGCACACCCGGGCCATGCCGGTGCCGGGGAACTTCCCGGCGTCCGCCACGAGCACCACCTGGTCGCTCGCCGCGATCATGGCCCGTTTGACGGGCACCTCCACGGCGGTCGTGTCCAGTATCTGCCCGCCCGGACGGATGCCGCTGGTGCCCAGGACCAGCCGGTCGGCCCGGACCTGGCGAAGGTTGTCCTCGGTGAGGAAGCCGACCAGCGAGCGGTACTCGCGGCGCACGACCCCGCCGAGCAGCACCAGTTGCACGTCCTTCTCGTCCTGCAGTTCCTCGTAGACCGCGAGGTTGCTGGTGATCACCGTGAGCGAGCGGCCCCGCAGGTGCCGGGCAACCCGCAGGGCGGTCGTCCCGATGTCCAGCAGGACGGTCTCGCCGTCCTGGATGATCTCGGCGCAGCGGACGGCGATGGCGTCCTTGGCCTCGACACGGACCGCGGCGACGTCGGGGAACGGATCGTCCTCGCCGGTCAGCGGGACCGCGCCGCCGTAGACCCGCTTCAGCAGGCCCTCGTCCTCGAGCTGGATGAGGTCGCGGCGGATCGTGGCCTGGCTGGCGCCGATCCGCTCGGCCAGCACGCTCACCGAGGTGGGGCCGTCCGACCGCAGCGCGCGGAGGATCAGCTCATGTCGTCGGTCGGGGAGCATGCCACGAACCCTACCCGGACTCTGTGCAAAGTCAATCAAAGTCGAGCAAGTTTGTGATTGACCCTTGTCAAACCACTGCACAGCATGCGAGCTCTTGCCTACGTCAGGCCGGGCGTCCCCCCGTCCGGGCCTGGACCGGGGGGACACACGCCGGCAGCACCCGGGAGGAGGCAGCCGATGTCTTCCTGTCCGGGCTGCTCTTCTTCGACCTGGGGTCCACCGGGCTCCCCACGCCGCCCACCCCGGGCGCCGAGGTGTGGACCAGGGATTTCATCGCGGGCGCGACCGAGGGCGCCGTCCGCGGCTGACCCGCCGCGAACACCCGGGCGCCGCGGCCGGCCGCGGCGCCCGGCGTCCGACCGGGAGCGCCTCCGCCAGGCCGTCAGCCCGTGCGCACCGTGACGACGCCGGTCCGGGTGGTCGCGGTGATCCGGTGCGGCGACGAGGGGTCGGCCGGCACGCTCACCTCCCGCATCCCGACGTCGGCCGTGGCATGGACGTCGTAGGAGCGGCCCGCGGGCACGGTGACCGTGACCGCGCCGTTCCCGGTGCCGGCGTCGACCTCCTTCGGCGCTGCCGTGAACGCCGCCTCCACCGTGCCGTTCGCGCTCTTGAGGGTGGCCTCCCGGGCGCCCAGTGAGGCACCCCTGACGCCGCCGTTGCGCGTCGTGAGGTCCACCGGCCCGGTGACGCCCTCCACGTCGACGTCGCCGTTGTCGAGTCTGACGGTGACCGGCATGGCGGCGGGGACCGTCACCGTGTAGTCGACCCTGCAGGGGCTGCTGTCCCCGCAGCCGGAGCCGACCAGTTCCAGGGTCCCGTCCTCCACGCGGTGACGGGTGGTGGGCTTCACGGCGCCGTACTCCAGCGTCTCCACCACCGACACCGGCCCGCTGCCCGCGGTGACGCGGACGGTGCCGTTCACATTGCGCACGCTCAGCGCCCTGGCGCCGGATACCTCGTACGCGTGCGGCGAGGGCGAGGAGGGCGCGCCACCGCCGGCGTCCGCGCTCGCTCCGGTGCCCGCGCCGGGCACGGACGCCGACCCGGGAGCCGGGCCCGCGGGCCGTGCCCGCTCGCCACCGCCCGAGTCGCAGGAGGCGAGGAACCCACCCGCCACGAGGGCGAGCACTGCCGCCCCGACACGCCAACTCTTCACCACGGCCTTCTCCTTGCCCGTCGTCACCCTCCCTCCCCTGGGGAGCATATCGCCGCGAACACGGCATTCCCGATCCTCCGTCGGGGTGACTGGCCCGCCCGGCCGGGGGTACGCGCGCATCCATCGGGAGCGTCGCACCGGGTGCGGCGAACGGGTGGCGCGCCGACGTCCTCGCCGGCCGTCACCGCGGGGCCGGCTCAGTGGCCGCCACGACGGCGGCGATGGTCATCGCCGAGTGGCCGTGGCCCGCGCTGTTCCGGGTGGTGTGGCCGGGCGGCTCCACACGGCACGACCGGGCCCCGCTCACGGCGCTCGGCTTCATGCTGTCGATCGCCGGGGCGCCGCCCGCGCCGGCCGCGGGCGGCGCCTCGTGGGGGTCGCCTGCCGGTCGTCCGCCGGCCGGTCTACCGGCCGGGCCAGGTCCAGTCGGCGACCTCGGGCAGGTCCGTGCCGTGCTCGCGGATCCACGCGTGGTGCCGCAGCCGGGCGTCATCCATCAACTGCCTTACCGGTGCGGCTCGCACCGCGAGCCCCGGCACGCGGTCGATGACGTCCATGACCAGCCGGAAGCGGTCGAGGTCGTTGCGGACGACCATGTCGAAGGGCGTGGTCGTGGTGCCGATCTCCTTGTAGCCGCGGATATGCAGGTGGGCGTGCCCGGCACGGCGGTAGGCGAGGCGGTGGATGAGCCACGGGTAGCCGTGGTACGCGAAGATCACCGGCTTGTCCCGGGTGAAGAGCGCGTCGTAGTCCGGGTCCGCCATGCCGTGCGGGTGCTCCTCCCTGGGCAGCAGCCGGGCCAGGTCGACCACGTTGACCACCCGTACGGCCAGCGCGGGCAGGTGACGGCGGATCAGTGACACGGCGGCCAGCACCTCCTGGGTGGGGACGTCCCCCGCGCAGGCGAGGACGACATCGGGGTCGCGGTTGCCGTCCTCGGTGCCCGCCCACTGCCACACGCCGGCGCCGCGGGCGCAGTGGGCGCGGGCGGCGTCGAGGTCGAGCCAGTCGAAGCAGGGCTGCTTGCCGGCGACGACGACGTTGACGTAGTCACGGCTGTGCAGCACGTGCTCGGCGGTGGACAGCAGGGTGTTGGCGTCCGGCGGCAGGTAGACCCGCACGACCTCGGGCGCCTTGTTGAGGATGTGGTCGATGAAGCCGGGGTCCTGGTGGGAGAAGCCGTTGTGGTCCTGCCGCCACACGTGCGAGGTCAGCAGGTAGTTCAAGGAGGCGATGGGCCTGCGCCAGGCCAGTTTCCGGGTGGTGCGCAGCCACTTGACGTGCTGGTTGACCATCGAGTCGACGATGTGGACGAAGGCCTCGTAGCAGGAGAACAGCCCGTGCCTGCCGGTGAGGAGATAGCCCTCCAGCCAGCCCTGGCAGGTGTGCTCGGACAGGATCTCCATGACGCGGCCGTGCCGGTCGAGGTGTTCGTCGACGGGGAGGACCTCGGCCTGCCAGGCCTTGCCGCTGGCCTCGTAGACCGCCTGGAGCCGGTTGGAGGCGGTCTCGTCGGGACCGACGAGCCGGAAGTCGCGGCGTCCGGCGGTGTCGGCCATGACGCCTTCCAGCAGGCCGCCGAGGATCCGGGTGGGCTCGTGCAACGTCACGCCCGGCTTGTCGACCTCGACGGCGAACCGCTCCAGGGGCGGTACGGGCAGGTCGCGCAGGAGCAGCCCGCCGTTGGCGTACGGGGTGGCGCCGAGCCGCAGGTCGCCGTCGGGGACGCAGGCCAGCACCTGCGCGGTGGGCGAGCCGTCCTCGTCGAACAGTTCCTGCGGCCGGTACGAGCGCATCCACTCCTCGAGCTGCCGCAGGTGCTGGGGGTTGTCGCGGACCGCGGCCATCGGCACCTGGTGCGCGCGCCAGGTGCCCTCCACGGGCAGGCCGTCGACCTCGGCCGGGCCGGTCCACCCCTTGGGCGTGCGCAGTACGATCACCGGCCAGCGCGGGTGCCCGCGCTCACCGCCCTCGCGCGCGGCGGCCTGGATCTGCGCGATGCGGTCCAGGGCGGTGTCCATCGTCTCGGCCATCGCGGCGTGCACGGCCATCGGGTCGTCCCCGGTGACGTGCAGCGGCTCGTGGCCGTAGCCGCGCAGCAGTTCGTCGAGCTCGCTCTCCGGGATCCGGGCGAGCACGGTGGGATTGGCGATCTTGTAGCCGTTCAGATGCAGGACCGGCAGGACGGCCCCGTCGTGGACGGGGTCGAGGAACTTGTTGGAGTGCCAGGACGCGGCGAGCGGCCCGGTCTCGGCCTCGCCGTCGCCGATCACGCAGGTCACCACGAGTTCGGGGTGGTCGAAGGCGGCACCGTAGGCGTGCGAGAGCGAGTAGCCCAGCTCACCGCCCTCGTGGATCGAGCCGGGGGTCTCCGGCGCGACGTGGCTCGGCACGCCCCCGGGGAAGGAGAACTGCCGGAACAGCCGGTCCATGCCCGTCGCGTCACGGGGGACGTCCGGGTAGGTCTGCGAGTACGTACCCTCCAGCCACGAGTTCGCCAGGACGGCGGGCCCGCCGTGCCCCGGCCCCCAGACGGCGAGTTCCCGCTGCCCACGGGCCTTGATCACCCGGTTGAGGTGGGTGTACACGAGGTTCAGGCCGGGTGAGGTGCCCCAGTGGCCGAGCAGCCGTGGTTTCACGTGTTCGGGGCGGAGCGGTTCGGCCAGGAGCGGATTGCCCATCAGGTAGATCTGGCCGACTGCCAGGTAGTTCGCGGCGCGCCAATGGGCGTCGAGGGCACGGAGCTCCTCGTCGTGCATGGCTTCCTCCGAAACGTCGGGTACGGGAGACCTCTCCTTCCCAGACTCGGCATTTGCGATGACGGTCCGCTAGGGCCGGATGGGGCCTCTTCCGGTGCCCGGACGCCGACGGGGGTGTTCGGCACGGGGCCTGATCTGGAGCGCGCGTGCCGCAGGAGGCGACAGGGAAGATCGCGGATTGAGCGGATCCGGGCGAACAGGACCGCTTTCGGGGCATCCCCGGCGCGGCCCGCCGAACTCGGGGACGAGTCGGGGCGGGGCCTGCTGCTGGTGGAGGCCCTGGCCACGGGGTGGGGCACCCGGCCGTCCAACGAGGGCAAGACGGTCTGGTTCACCCTCCGGCTGCCGCAGGGGTGACGCTCCGTCCGGCACCGCGGGCCGCCTCGGCCACCTCGACGAAGTGCGGGTTGTGCATCACGCCGAGCAGGTTGCCGAAGGGGTCGAGGACCGCGCCCGCGACGAAGCCGTGGCCGTGGTCGCGCGGTGCCTCCTGTGGGCGGGCGCCCAGGGAGAGCAGGCGTTCCCAGGTCGCCTGGACGTCGTCGACGTGCCAGTAGGCCACGACGCCGGCGGGCGCGGAGGCCGTGCGGGAGACGCCCAGCTCCTGGCTGTGGTCGCCGAGACGGAACTCGATGTAGTCCGGGGTGTCGAAGTAGGGCTCGATGCGCAGCAGTTCGGTGTACCAAGCCTTCGCGGCCGCGAGGTCCCCGGCGTGGTAGCGAATGGTGGCCAGGCCACGGAATGTTGTCGTCATGCCGTCATGCTCGCGTGGATCGCGGCCCGTTCCGGTCCGCATTGCGCGGGCCGGGGCCCGGACGGCGGTGCGAGCCCGGTCGCGGCCGCGCGCCGCCGGTCCCGGCCCGCGGCCCGTCCGTAGCATCGGGTCCATGGCAACCCTGTGGGAGCTCATGCGCGACTGCATCCCCGACGACCACGCCCGCCAGGTCACGTCGCGCTTCTACCTCGACCAGGCCATGTCCTGCGCCCACGCACCGGACCGGGTGGTGGACCTCGGCTGCGGCCGCGGCACGTCGGCCGCGCTCTTCCGCCGGCACAACCCCAAGGTGCGCTGGGTGGGGGTCGACATCAGGGACTCCCCCGAGGCACGGCAGCGCACGGCCGGCGGGGAAGCGGTCCTCCACTACGACGGCGTCCGGCTGCCCTTCCGCACCGGCGCCGTCCCGCTGATCTACTCGCACCAGGTGTTCGAGCACGTCTCCCGGCCGAGGGAGCTGCTGGCCGAGATCGGCCGGGTGTTGCGGCCGGGCGCGGTCTTCATCGGCAGTACCTCGCAGTTCGAGCCCTACCACTCCTTCAGCCTCTGGAACTACACGCCGTACGGCTTCCGGGTGCTGGTCGAGGAGGCCGGGCTCGCCCTGGAGGAGATCCGGCCCTCGCTGGACGGGGTGACCCTCATCATGCGCTCGTACCACGGCAGGCCGCCCGAGTACGGCCGGTACTGGGACGAGGCGTCGCCGCTGAACGCCGAGATCGACACCTGGGCGCAGCGGACGAAGCGGGGCGCCGCCCTGGCGAACCTCCGCAAGCTCACCTACTGCGGGCAGTTCGCCTTCCGCGTCCGCAAGCCGGCCGCCGCCACCGCCTGACGCCCGGTCACGACGCCGGGGACAGCGCCTCCGGGCTCAGGTCTCCCGGGCGGGAGTGGCCGGACAGGGCGAGGGTGAGGTCGAACTCGGCCAGCACGCAGCGGATGACGTGCTCGACGCCCGCTTGACCGTCCAGGCCGAGGCCGTAGGCGTAGGGGCGGCCGAGGAGGACGGCGGTGGCACCGAGGGCGAGGGCCTTGAAGACGTCGTCGCCGGTGCGGACACCGCTGTCGAAGAGGACGGCGAGCCGGTCGCCGACGGCGCGGGCCACCGCGGGGAGGGCGTCCGCGGCGCCGATCGCTCCGTTGACCTGGCGGCCGCCGTGGTTGGACACGACGACGCCGTCCATGCCGGCGTCGGCGGCCAGGCGTGCGTCGTCGGGGTGCTGCACGCCCTTGAGGACGATCGGGCCGTCCCAGTTCTCGCGCAGGAAGGCGAGGTCGGGCCAGGTCTTGCCGGGGTCGGCGAACATGCCGACGAAGCGCAGGACGGCTGCGTTCAGGTCCTCCTCGACGGGCTTGGTGAGGCCGGCGAGGAATGCGGGGTCGGTGAAGTAGTTGGCGGTGCCGATGCCCTTGAGGAAGGGCAGGTACGCCTGGTCCAGGTCCCGGGGCCGCCAGGCGAGCAGCGGGGTGTCGAGGGTGACGAGCAGCGCGGTGTACCCGGCGGCCTTGGCGCGGCCCAGGAAGCTGCGCGTCACCTCGCGGTCCTTGGCCCAGTACAGCTGGAACCAGCGTTCCGCGTCGCCCATGGCCTCGGCGACCTCCTCCATGGGCGTGCTGGACGCGGAGGAGAGCACGAAGGGCACCCCCTGCGCCGCGGCGGCACGGGCGGCAGCGCGCTCGGCGTCGGGGTGCACGATCGACAGCACGCCGACCGGGCCCAGCGCGAGCGGGGCGCTCAGCGTGCGGCCGAGGACCTCCACCGTCAGGTCGCGCGCGGACACGTCGCGCAGCATGCGCGGCACGATCCGCAGCCGGTCCAGGGCCTCGCGGTTGGCCCGTTCGGTTCGGCCGCTGCCCGCGCTGCCGGCGACGTAGCCGAAGGGCCCGGCGGCCAGGCGCTCGGCGGCCAGTTCCTCCAGCCGCGTCAGGTCGGTGGGGAGGGCGGGCAGCACGCCCGCGAGCCCGTTGAGGTAGATCTCGTACTGGTGGTCCGCCCGGTCGCCCATTCCTGTCCCGTCTGTCGGTGCCGAGACCAGGACTGTGTCAGGACCTGTCCGCCGCGTCCACCGTCCGGTCAGGCCTGCGGCAGTTCGGCGGCCATGTCGGCGCGCACGGCGGCGTTGCGGCGGCCCACCACGGCCCCCGCCGTGAGCGCGCCGACGGTGAAGCAGGCCGCGACCGTCCAGACGTTGTCCAGCACGTGGCCGGTGAGCCGGTCCAGTGAGTAGCGGCCCGGTCCGGCCAGGCCCACGGCGGCGGCGGTGTAGCCGAGGAACGCCGGGTACTCGAAGCCGCCCGAGGCGGAGAAGAAGCCGGCCGGCAGATGCACGGAGACAGCGCCGGCCATCCCGCCGGCGGCGGCCGCGCCGGCGGCCGGGGTGGCCAGGCCGAGCGCCAGCAGGGTGCCGCCGCCCGCCTCGGCGAGGCCCGAGGCGAGCGCGCTGAGCCGGCCGGGCCGGAAGCCCATGGACTCCATCGCCTCGCCCGTGCCCTCCAGGCCGTGGCCGCCGAACCAGCCGAAGAGCTTCTGGGAGCCGTGGGCGACGAGCACCGCGCCCGCCCCCAGGCGCAGTGCGAGCAGTCCGAGGTCCTTGCGGCGGCTGTCGGGCATGGCGGGGTCCTTCCGGGGCGGTGCGGGCGCGTACGGCCAGTCTGGACGCCCGCCGCGGGGCGCGCCGCCCGCGGTGGGCCGTCCGGGCGGTCAGGAGGCGATGGCCACGGCCCGCCGTACGCAGTCCTCCGAGCCGAGGGCACGCAGCATGAAGTCGGCGAGGTCTGCCCGGCTGACCCGGGAGGCCAGGCCGAGCCGTAGGTCGGGGCCGGTGCGGTAGACGCCGGAGTAACGGCCGCCGGTGATGACCGCGGGCCGCACGATGGTCCACAGGTCGCCCTCGGCGCGGATCAGCTCCTCCTGGCGGTCCTTGTCCCGCATGATGGCCGGGATGACCAGTGAGGTCGCGAACCGGTGCACACCGCGCCCGCCCGGTCCCGACCCGTAAGCGCCGACGGCCACCAGCCGCCGTACGC
Organism: Actinacidiphila sp. bgisy160; assembly: GCF_057707815.1. Classification (NCBI taxonomy): domain Bacteria; kingdom Bacillati; phylum Actinomycetota; class Actinomycetes; order Kitasatosporales; family Streptomycetaceae; genus Actinacidiphila; species Actinacidiphila sp. bgisy160. The sequence goes on along the minus strand of NZ_JBYIQW010000042.1, from coordinate 18,478 downwards.
CGAGCGCCCGCATGGCGGGGAGAATGCGCCGCATGCCGTCGGCGCAGATGGTTCCGCCGCGCGGGGAGCGGGTGCCGAGGGCGCTGAGCACCCCGTCGGCGCCCGCGATCACGCGGCCGACGGCCTCGGCGTCCCGGACGTCGCCGGGCACGACCGTCAGCCGTTCGCGCGGGGGGAGCGCGGCGGGGTCGCGGGCCAGGGCGGTGACCTCGTGGCCCGCGTCGAGGGCCTGCGCCACGAGCTCGCGTCCCACATGGCCGGTGGCTCCGAAGATCGCGATACGCATGTCGGCGTCGCTCCGGGTCGGGGTAGGGTCACCCGCCATCCTGGGTCACCACCCGGCGGGCGGCTACTTCAGAAGGCGCGACATCCTGCGGTCGGCGAGCGGCTTCCCGCCGGTCTGGCACGTGGGGCAGTACTGCAGGGAGGAGTCGCTGAAGGAGACCTCGCGGATCGTGTCGCCGCAGACGGGGCACGGCTCGCCCGTGTGCCCGTGCACCCGCAGCCCGGTCTTCTTCTCGCCCTTCAGGTCGCCCGCCGCCAGGCCGCGGGAGCGTTCGACGGCGTCCTGGAGGGTGGTGCGCAGCGCTTGGTACAACCGGCTGACCTCCTCCTCGGAGAGGTTCGCCGCGAGTGCGTACGGCGACATCTTGGCGGCGTGCAGCACCTCGTCCGAATAGGCGTTGCCGACACCGGCGATGACGCCCTGGTCGCGCAGGACGCCCTTGATGCGGCGGCGTTCGCCGGAGAGCAGGGCCGCGAAGACGCCGAGCGTGAAGGCGGGGCCGAGCGGTTCGGGGCCGAGGCGGGCGATGCCGGGGACGTCCTGCGGGTCCCGGACGCAGTGGACGGCCAGCCGCTTCTGCGTCCCCGCCTCCGTCAGGTCGAAGCCGGCGCCCTCCGGTTCCGCCATCAGCAGCCGCAGCGCGAGCGGGCCCTTGCCGGGGCGGGGCGGGGTCGCGGGCAGGTCGTCCCTCCAGCGCAGCCAGCCGCCCCGGGCCAGGTGCACGGCGAGGTACGGGCCCGCTCCGGCGTCGGTGGTGAAGACGAGGAACTTGCCACGGCGCCCGACAGAGGTCACGGTGCGCCCGTGCAGCGCGTCCAGCGGCGGCTCGTAGGTCTTGAGGACGCTCACCGCCACCGGCAGGACCCGGGCGATGGCGTGGCCGGCCATGCGGCCGGTGAGGAACCCGGCCAGGGCCTCGACTTCGGGCAGCTCCGGCATGCGACCAGTGTGCGCCCGGGAACGGTGGGGTGCGAGACGGCGACCGGACGGCTCCGCCCGCTTGCGGCGTCAATACCGCACCATGAACAGACAGTTGGATGTTCGGTAGAACTGGACATCGGGACGCCGGGTGTGAATGATCGCAGCCATGGCCGATTCTCTCCCCCTGCCCGCCGAGGCACCGAACCACCCGGACCCGGGTGCGCTGGACCCCACCGAGGTGATTCCCCGGCCGCAGCCGGTGGAGGCCGGTGAGGCCACGGAGGTCAGGGTCATCAGCGGAGAGGTCGTCGGAGGCCGCCATCGCGGGCAGCGCCGTGGTCCCGGCCGCGGCTCGCTGGGCACCGCCGTGCTGACGGCGACCGGCGCCGTCGCGGGCCTGTCCATGCTGATGCCGCACGGCGGCGCCGGCAACGTCGCGGAGGCCGCCCAGGAGTCGGTGAGGGCCGTGCCGGACGGGGCCGTCGAGGACGCCATCGTGCCGACGGCGGCGGGCGCCGCCGTCTCCGCCGAGACCCCGGAGGCCGGGACGAAGGCGTCGACGAAGCCCGCGTCGACGGGCACGGGCACCTCGGCGGGCACCGGCGCCCGTGACACCGCGCGGACGGACGCACCGGCCCCGGGCCGCCACGCACGCGTCAGCGGCACCTGGGACAGCGAGGACTGGCAGGAGGCCGTGACACGCGCCATCGCCGCGCACCGCTCGGGCGAGCGGGGTGGCTTCGGCGGACGGCACCGTGCCGACGGCGGCACCGGCTGGAACGCCTACGGCGGTGGCCAGTGGGACGGCGGACGGCAGGGCGACTGGTACCGGGGCGGCTGACGTCGCTTCCGGGCTCACGTCGTTCCACAGTTGACGTGGGCTGCGTGCGTCAGGGCGGCCCCTGCTCGGGCCAGATCGTCTTGCGGCCGGGCGTCTGCCGGGATCCGCAGCGCTGGGTGAGCCGGGCAACGAGCGGCAGGCCGCGGCCGCCCTCGTCGAAGATCCGGGGCGGCGCAGGTGCGGGGCGGTGCTGCTGGTGTCGCAGGCCTCGCAGATCACGGTGGCGTCGCGGATCAGCCCGAGTCCCCGCCATGACCAGCACCGCCCTCAACCGCCGCACCGGTCCGCACCGGCGGCTCACCCGCCCCGCTTCCCCGGCGACCCGGCGCCGCGCCCGGGGCCGTCGGTGTCCCGAGTGCCGCCGGCCGCTTTCGCGGTCGGGCCGGCCGAAGTCGGCCCGACGTGCTCCTCCCCTCCTCCGTGCCGCCCGTGGCCGGTGCGCCTTCTCATGGGTCGTCCTCGCCCTCACGGCCGTTCCCTCAGCATGATCCCCTCGGGCACTCTCGAGCGGCGTGCGCGGCGGCGGCGCGGCGCACACGGCACGGGGCCGCCGCTTCACCCGCGGTCGCCCTCTGGGCAAGGCCCTCCGTACGCACGAGACTGAGGCCAGGCGAGTGTGAGGAGTGGCACAGGTGACGGTGAAGGTCGACGGGCCACTGACGGCCTCCCCCCGGCTCGCCTCGCCCTGGACGCGCGGCGCGGCGGCCGCGGCGGCAGGGGCGCTGCCGGCGCTGGCCTTCCCGGCGCCGTCGCTGTGGTGGCTGGCGTACGTCGCCCTGGTGCCCTGGATGCTGCTGGCGCGCGCCGCGCCGACGGGGCGGCGGGCCGCGCTGGACGGATGGCTGGGCGGGGCCGGCTTCATGGTGGCCGTGCATCACTGGCTGATCCCGAGTCTGCACGTCTTCATCGTGCTCATCGCCCTTCTGCTGGGGGCCCTTTGGGCGCCGTGGGGATGGCTCGTGCGGCGGCTGCTCGGGGGCACGCCAGGCCGCCGCCCGGTCCTGGCGGCGGTGGTGCTGGTGCCTTGTGCCTGGCTGCTGGTCGAGCTGGTGCGGTCGTGGGAGTACCTGGGCGGGCCGTGGGGGCTGCTGGGGGCGAGCCAGTGGCAGGTGCCGCCGGCGCTGCGGCTGGCCTCGATCGGGGGCGTGTGGCTGGTCAGTTTCCTGGTGGTGGCGGTGAACACGGCGCTGGCCGCGCTGCTCGCGGTGCCCTCGTGCCGGGCCGCCGCCGGGTCCGCGCTGGCGACCGCGGCGGTGGGGACGACGGCGCTGTGGGCCTGGGCCCCGGTCCCGTCCCGCAGCGGGGAGTCCGTGCGGGTGGCGGTGGTGCAGCCGGGGGTGATCAACGGGCCGCAGCCACGCTTCGACCGTGGGGAGCAGCTGACCCGGACGCTCGCGGGCCGGGGCGTGGACCTGGTGGTGTGGGGGGAGAGCAGCGTCGGCTTCGACCTGTCGGCACGCCCCGACCTGGCGGACCGGCTGGCCGCGCTGTCCCGGGACGTCGGCGCCGACATCCTGGTCAACGTCGACGCCCGGCGGGAGGACGGCCTCGGGATTTCCAAGACCTCGATGCTGATCGGCCCGTCCGGGCCGGTCGGCCCGGGCTACGACAAGATGCGGCTGGTGCCCTTCGGCGAGTACGTGCCGGCCCGCACCGTGCTGGGCTGGACGACCTCGGTGGGCAGGGCGGCCGGGGAGGACCGCATCCGCGGTGACCGCCAGGTCGTCATGGACGCGGGCACGGTGCGGCTGGCGCCCCTGGTCTGCTTCGAGTCGGCGTTCCCCGACATGAGCCGGCACCTGGCGGACGACGGGGCGCAGCTGCTGGTGGCGCAGTCCTCCACGTCCTCGTTCCAGGACAGCTGGGCACCCGCGCAGCACGCCTCGCTGGCGGCGCTGCGCTCGGCGGAGACCTGGCGGCCGATGGTGCACGCGACGCTGACCGGGGTCAGCGTGGTCCACGACGCCCGCGGCGAGCGGATCGGCCCGGCACTCGGCACGTCGCGCGGTACGGCGCAGGTCTACGACGTGCCGCTGAGCTCCGGACGCAGCCCGTACGACCGGCTCGGGGACTGGGTCCCCCGGCTGGCGGTGCTGCTGCTGACCGCGTCGGGGGTGTACGAGACGGCGCTCAGGAGGTCTGCTCGGTCACGGCGGTGACGACGCGCTCGCACAGTTCGTGGGTGAGCAGCGCGTCGCGGGCGTCGAGGGGCCTGCCGTGCCGTACGGCGTCGAGGAACGCGAGGGCGATCCCCTCTATGCCGCGCTGGCGGGCGACGGGAACCCAGTCGCCGCGGCGGCGGACGGTGGGCTGGCCCTTGTGGTCGACGACCTCGGCCAGGTTGAACACCTGGCGCTTGCTGTCCTGGCCCATCACCTCCAGGACCTCCTCGTTGGAGCCGCTCATGCGGTTCATCACGCCGATCGCGGTGAATCCGTCTCCCGACAGCTGCAGCGTGACGTGGTGGAGCAGCCCACCGCGCACCCGCGCCCGGACGTCGGTGTGCTCGACGGGGCCCGGCAGGAGGAAGCGCAGGGTATCGACGACGTGGATGAAGTCGTCGAAGACGACGGTGCGCGCGGTGTCCGGATGTCCGATGCGGTTCTTCTGCATGACGACCAGGTCGCGCGGGTGGTCGGCGCACTGCACGTAGCCAGGCGCGTGGCGGCGGTTGAAACCGACCGTCAGCCCGACGCCGCGCTCCTCGGCGAGCCGCACCAGGTGCTCGGCCCCGGCCAGGTCGTAGGCGAGGGGCTTGTCGACGTAGACGGGGACGCCGGCGGCGATGAGGCGTTCGGTGATCTCGACGTGCGTCTCGGTGGGCGCGTGCACGAACGCCCCGTCGAGTCCCTGGTCGAGCAGGGCGCCGAGGGTGTCGTGGCGATGCGCGGCCGGGACCCGGTGGGTGTCGGCGACGGCGTCGAGGGTGGCGCGGGTGCGGGTGTGCAGGTGCGGTTCGACCCCCGGCTGGGCGGTGAGCACCGGCAGGTACGCCTTGCGCGCGATGTCGCCGAGTCCGATGACCCCGATCCTGAGGGGTTCCATGTGCCGCTCCCGCCTACGTCTGCCGTGCCTGACCTGTGCCGTCGGCAGCATACGGGCCGGTCGGCGGCCGCCGGTCGGCGATCCCGTCGAGGCCGCGCGGCGCCAGGCGCGGGCCGACCGGGTTGACGGTGGCGAACCTGGCCCGGGTTGGGCGTCATGGCGTGCGCGGCGTCGCCGAGCCGGGCGACGCGCCCCGGTGGAAGGGCGGCAGCGGCGTCGCGAGGTGGTGGACGTGGTCGCGGAGCACGGTCCCGGGGGCGGCGGAGGCGATGAGTTCGGGAATCGGGTGGTGCCGTCCGCCGCACAGGCGCCGCGGCTCTGTCCGTTCGTCCCCGTCGAGGGCGCCGGGCGGTTCCACAGCGGTGGCGTGGCAGTGGACGCGGCCGCCGGTGAGCGGACGGTGCCCCACAGCCGGCCGCGCCCCCAGGTCTCGTCCGACAGGTACGCGGCGGGCGCCGGGCGGCGTCCCGTCACCTCGGCCGGGGCGAGCCGGCCACCGGCCACACCGCCGCCCGCCCCGGGCCGAGTTGCGCGCGGGAGCGGCCGACCTGCTACGGGGGATGGTCGGCGGCCGTTCCGGCGGTTGATGCGTCGACGTTGTCAGAGACCCCCGCCATCATGGCGGCCATGACGACGACACCGGAGCGCACCGACCCGCCCTACATCGCCGACGAGCGCACCATGCTGGAGAGCTGGCTGGACTTCCACCGCGACACCCTCGCGATGAAGTGCGCCGGCCTGGACGACGAACAGCTGCGCACCGCGAGCGCGCCCCCCTCGGACCTCAGCCTGCTCGGCCTGGTCCGGCACATGGCCAGCGTCGAGCGCGGCTGGTTCCGCACCGTCCTCGCCGGCGAGGACGTGCCTCCGCTCTACCTCACCGAGGAGGACCCCGACGGCGAGTTCCACGGCCTGGACGACGCCGACACCGCCGAGGCCTTCGCTACCTGGCGCGCCGAGATCGCGCGCGCCCGCGAGCTGACCCGCGGCCGGTCGCTCGACGACGTCGGGTCGCGCCGCGGCAGGCACGAGGTCTCCCTGCGCTGGATCTACGTCCACATGATCGAGGAGTACGCCCGCCACAACGGCCACGCCGACCTGATCCGCGAGCGCATCGACGGGGTCACGGGCGACTGACGCCTCACTCCGGCACCCGGTGCAGCACCTCGTCGCAGAGGACGCCCGGGTCGCCGGAGCTCACGCACAGGCGGGTGTCGTCGCGCCAGTCCTCGACGACCCCCAGCCCCGAGAACCCGTCGAGCTCCACATAGCGGTGGTGGAACGTCCAGGTGCCGCCCGTGGTCGTCACCCCGTCGACCCACCGGCCCGGGGTGAAGACCTGGGCGGGCATCCGGGAGGCGGAGAAGTGCCCGTCCGCGTCGAACCGGATGGAACCGTCCCCGTCGTCCGTCACCCAGGTACCGAACAGCGCGCTGCGCGAGGCGACGGAGGCCGGGGCCACGTCCGCCGCCAGGAGGTGCTGGATCAGCCCGACGTCGGCGACCATGCCGAGCACCAGTCCGGCCGCCCACGCCGCCGCTTCGGCCCGGCGACGCGCCCTGCCCGTGCGCGGCCCCGTCCATTCCGTCCATGCCATCGGCATCCCCCTCGGCCCGGGCCGGGCGACGACCCCCGTGCGTCGCCCGGCCCGGGCGACGTCACTCGCCCAGGTTCGGGATGCGCCAGTCCACCGGGTCGTGGCCCTGCGCCTTGAGCGCCTCGTCGATCTGGGTGAAGGGGCGGCTGCCGAGGAAGAGCTTGGCCGACAGCGGCGACGGGTGGGCGCCCTGGACGACCGCGTGCCGCTCGGTGTCGATCAGCGGCAGCTTCTTCTTGGCGTGGTTGCCCCACAGGACGAAGACCGCCGGGTCGGGCCGGGACGCGACGGCCTTGATGACCGCGTCGGTGAACTTCTCCCAGCCCTTGCCCTTGTGCGAGTTGGCCGTGGCCTCGCGCACCGTCAGCACCGCGTTGAGCAGCAGCACGCCCTGCTCGGCCCATGGCATCAGGTAGCCGTTGTCCGGGATCGGGTAGCCGTACTCCTCCTTCATCTCCTTGAAGATGTTCCGCAGCGAGGGCGGCGTCTTGACGCCGGGCCGCACGGAGAAACAGAGGCCGTGCCCCTGGCCCTCGCCGTGGTACGGGTCCTGACCGAGGATCAGCACCTTCACCTTGTCGTAGGGAGTGGCGTCCAGGGCCGCGAAGACCTGCTCGCGCGGCGGGAAGACCTTGTACTTCCCGCGCTCCTCCTCCACGAACTCGGTGAGCTGGGTGAAGTAGGGCTTCTCCAGCTCCTCACCGAGGACGGCCTGCCAGGACTCGGGCAGCGTGATGGGCACGTCGGGAACCTCCGGTACGCGATCCGTTACTGGGGACGAACGTACCGTTCCGCACTGACAATCCGTCCGGCCGGGTGTCGTCGACCGTGGTGCCGAGGGGTAGGGCGCCCCGGCACAGGGTGCTGACCTTCGGCCCGGCGCCGCCTGCCGGTGTGCGGTGTCGCATGGTGCGCACTCCTCGGATACGGGGAAGTCCCTGGTGCCGGCCGCCGCGGCGGCGGCCGGTACCAGGGACCGTGCACGTGGGAGTGCGGACGAACGCAGGCCTCAGGCGCCGACGCCGGCGTTGAGGAAGATGCCGCCGTCCACGACAAGGGTCTGGCCGGTGATCCAGGCCGCCGCGTCCGAGAGCAGGAAGGCGGCGGCGCCGCCGATGTCCTCGGGCACGCCGAGCCGCCTCAGCGGGTACGCGGCCGCCGCCTGTTCCTCGCGGCCCTCGTAGAGGGCGGAGGCGAACTTGGTCTTGACGACCGCGGGGGCGATGGCGTTGGCACGGACGCCGGGAGCCATCTCGGAGGCGAGCTGCAGCGTGAGGTTGACCATCGCGGCCTTGCTCATGCCGTACGCGCCGATGAAGGGGGAGGCGCTGATGCCCGCCACGGAGGCGATGTTGACGATCGCGCCGCCGTTGTCCTTCATCCACGCCTTGTACGTCTGCTGGGCGAAGCCGAGCGCGGAGATGACGTTGGTCTCGAAGACCTTGCGGGCGACACCGAGGTCGAGCTCGGCGAGCGGGCCGAAGACCGGGTTGGTACCGGCGTTGTTGGCGAGGTAGTCGACGCGGCCGAAGGCCTCCATCGTGCGCTCGACGACCTCGGCCTGGTGCGCCTCGTCGTGGGCCTTGCCGGCCACGCCGAGGGCCCGGTCGGCGCCGAGCCGTTCGACGGCCTCCTTCAGCGCCTCCTCGTTACGGCCGGTGATGACGACGCGGTCGCCGCGGGCCACGAGGGCCTCGGCGATGCCGTAGCCGATGCCGCGGCTGGCGCCGGTGACGATCGCCACGCGGCCGCCTGCGGGCTGGGTGCTCATGATGCGGGTCTCCTGTCGCTGGTCAGTCGAGCGGGCCGCCGGCCACGTACAGCACCTGGCCGGACACAAAGCCCGCGTCGTCGCCGGTGAAGAAGGCGATGGCGTTGGCGACGTCGTCGGGCCGGCCGACCCGCTGCACCGGGATCTGGGTGGCGGCCGCGGCCTGGAACTCCTCGAAGCCCATGCCGATGCGGGCGGCGGTGGCGGCGGTCATGTCGGTGACGATGAAGCCGGGGGCGACGGCGTTGGCGGTCACGCCGAACTTGCCCAGCTCGTGCGCGAGGGTCTTGGTGAAGCCCTGCAGGCCCGCCTTGGCGGCGGAGTAGTTGGCCTGGCCGCGGTTGCCGAGGGCGGAGGACGAGGACAGGTTGACCACCCGGCCGAACTTCGCGTCCACCATGTGCTTCTGGACGGCGCGGGTCATCAGGAAGGCGCCGCGCAGGTGCACGTTCATGACCGTGTCCCAGTCGGCCGCGCTCATCTTGAACAGCAGGTTGTCGCGGAGCACGCCCGCGTTGTTGACGAGGATCGTCGGCGCCCCGAGCTCCTCGGCGACGCGCGCGACCGCGGCCGCGACCTGCTCCTCGTCGGAGACGTCGGCGCCGACGGCGACGGCCCGGCCGCCCGCCTTGGTGATCTGCTCGACGGTGTCCTTGCACGCGGTCTCGTCGAGGTCCAGCACGGCCACGGCGCGGCCCTCGGCGGCCAGGCGCACGGCGGTGGCGGCGCCGATGCCGCGCGCCGCCCCTGTCACGATCGCTACGCGCTGCTCGGTGGTCGACATCTGCTCTCCTCAGCCCTGTGGGGAGCGGTCGCGCAAGTGAGCGACCGCTTAGTACGTCCCGTAGCCGAAACCGTAGGAGCGCGGTGACCCTGTGTCAACGCCCACCGCGCCGATGTGGCTCAGCGCACCAGAAGATCCAGCAGACGGTCCACCTCGGCCTCGGGGTCCTCGGTCAGCCCGGTGTGGATCGGGCCCGGCTGCACGATGGTGCTGCGCGGCGCCGTCAGCCACCGGAAGCGCCGCCCGGGATCGTCCTCCGCCGCCTGCCCGGCCCGCTCGCCGCCCGCGCAGACGCCCTCGTACCCGCGCAGCGCGGCCCGTACGCCTGCGACGTCCACGTCCGGGTCGAGGCAGCGCAGCCGGGTCTCGTCCAGGTGGACGCGGGCACCCACAAAGGACTTGGCGCGGCAGTAGACCAGCACGCCCGCGTTGATCACCTCGCCGCGCTCGATCCGCGGCATCACGCGCACCAGCGCGTACTCGAACACATCGCGCCCGCTCGCCGTGCTCACTTGGCGGCCTTCCCCTCGACCCAGGTGCGCAGCCACTCCGGCGGCGCCTGCTTCTCCTGCTGCTTCGGGGCGAGGGTGATCCGCTCCCCCACGGTGCCGGCGCGCGCCAGCAGCACCCGCTCGTAGGCGCGCCGCACCTCCTCCGGGCCCGCGAAACCGGGCTCGTCCAGCAGCCACTCGTCGGGGATCTGCGCGGTGACCTCGCGCAGCAGCGCCTCGTCCACGCGCGGGGCGAGGTCGCGCGCGGCGGCCTCGACGTCCGGGGAGAACCGGGCGAGGGCGTGGTCGGCCGCGTCGTAGGGCTTGTCGGCGGCCTGGTCGGCGCCCTTCCAGTTGTGGTGGAAGATCAGCGAGGCGCCGTGGTCGATCAGCCAGAGGTCCTTGTGCCAGACCAGCATGTTCGGGTTGCGCCACGAGCGGTCGACGTTGCCGACGAGCGCGTCGAACCACACGACCCGCCCCGCCTCACCGGACTCCACCTCGAAGACGAGCGGGTCGAAGCCGAGCGCGCCGGGGAGGAAGTCCATGCCGAGGTTGAGACCACCACTGGCCTTCAGCAGGTCCTGGATCTCCTGGTCCGGCTCGCCGAGCCCGATCACCGGGTCGAACTGGAACCGCACCAGCACCGGCACCCGCAGCCCCAGCCGCCGGGCGAGCTCCCCCGCGATCACCTCCGCGACCAGCGCCTTGCGGCCCTGGGCCGCCCCGATGAACTTCACCACATAGGTCCCCAGGTCGTCGGCCTCGACGACCCCGGGCACCGATCCGCCCTCACGCAACGGCGTGACGTAGCGGATCCCGGTCACTTCCTCCATGGGCGCATCCTAATGACCGGCCTCCCACGGCCACGCCGCGCCATGGCTGGGACCCGACGCGAGCGCCGCGGGTCCCGGCCCTCCCGCTCCGGGTCCCGAAGGGCCGATCCGCCGTACTCTGGAAGCACCCCCCTCTGCGTCCCCGGCGGACGCACAGGGCCCCGGTCTCTGTGGCGGAGACCGGGGGCTCCTTCGCCTCTGGCCCCGGTTCCCCTTCAGCTCGTCCACGTCGTTGTACGCGAAGAAGACCTCCCGGTCCACAGGCGTGACGGGGCGGCCGGCGTACCGGCGGCCCACGTGATCCGGAGGCCGAACGCGTGGCCTCCACGCGCTCGGGCATCTCGTGCGAGCGGTGCCCGGACCATCCGGTGTTCCGGTCCGAAGTAACGGGCTCGAGGGGACTTCGGCTCCGGCACCGGCCGCCACGTGAGATTTCCCGGGGAATGGTTGAACGGCTCACCCATCTCGTCCGTACGTCAGGGCAGGGCGTGACTTGCGCTCCCGGGCCCCGGCAGGCGGTCCGGAACGGACGAGGCAACAGGATGTGTGACGCATGGCCGAGACGACTGGCATCGCAGGAGCTCCGACCCGCCGCGCCGTGGTCGCCGGAGTGGGTGCGGCGGGACTCGCGGCCGCGCTGGCGGCGTGCGGTGACTCCAACGACTCCGCGGGCGCCTACAGCCCTGCCGCGCCCCCGCAGGGCGGCGACCAGGGGGCCGGGGGGTCGGCCCCCGCCGGCGGCGGGGCGCAGGCGGCGCTGGCCAGGACCACGGAGATCCCGGTCGGCGGCGGCAAGATCTTCGCGGACGAGAAGGTCGTCGTCTGCCAGCCCGAGGCGGGCTCCTTCAAGGCGTTCTCCGCGATCTGCACCCACCAGGGCTGCGCCGTCAACGAGATCGCGGGCGGCACGATCAACTGCCCGTGCCACGGCAGCAGGTTCAGCATCAAGGACGGCAGCGTGGCAGGCGGCCCCGCGACCCAGCCGCTGCCGGCGGCGAACATCAAGGTGGAGGGGGACTCAGTGGCCCTGGCCTGAGTCCCCGGGACCCGGCCCGGACCGTTTCCGGCTGCCGACGACCTCGTCGGCGGTGGTGACCGTGGCGAGGAGCGCGAGGGTGTGCCGGACCATGTCCGCGGTGTACGTCTCCGGCACCGCGGCGATGGCGTCGGCGGGCACGACCGCCTCGTAACCGGGGTTGACCGCCTCGAAGACGGCGTTGGGAACGGCCATGTCGGCCGACACCCCGGTGCCGACGACCGTGCGCACGCCGAGGTTGCGCGGCACGGCGTCGAGGCCGGTGCCGGCGACCGGCGACAGCCCGTGCAGCCGTCGCGCGACGAAGCCGCCGGCACCGGCCGGTACTCCTCGGCGAGCTCGACGGCCGGCGTGCCGGCGACCTGGAGCGCGGGCAGCCGCTCGGCGGCGCGGAGGATCCGCGCTGTGCGGCTGGACCCGCCGTCGGCTCGGCGTTCGGCGGTCGGGTGCACCACAACGTACGTCGTCCGGTCGGCACTCAGACGTCGGCGGCCGCCACGTCCTCCCCCGCCCGGCGCAGGGCCTCGACGGCGGCGCGGATGGCGGGGCGGCGGTCGGCGTCGGAGCGCCAGACGGCGTAGATGTGCCGCTTCATGGTGTGCCGCACGCGGATGGCGCGGACCCCCGCCGGGAGCGGGCCGCGGCCGAGGCGCGGGAGGACGGCGACGCCCAGTCCGGCGGCGACGAGGGCGAGGACCGTGGGGTGCTCCTCGGCGTGGTGGGCGATGCGCGGCTCCACGCCCTTGCCTCGCAGGGTGAACAGCAGCCACTCGTGGCAGAACCCGCCGTCCGGCCAGGCGATCCAGTCGTCGCCGGCGAGTTCGCCCAGGTCGACCTCGTCGCGGCCGGCCAGGGGATGGCCCTGCGGGACGACCACGTCGGCGATGTCGTCGAGCAGCGGCTCCTTGGCCAGGCCCCCGGGCAGCGAAAGCGGCTTGTTGTACCAGTCGAGGACGACCGCGAGGTCGATGTCGCCGCGGACGAGCCGGGCCAGCGCGTCCTGGGGCTCCATCTCGTGGACCATCGCGCGCAGCTTGGGGTGGTCGCGCCGCGTCGCGGCGAGCGCCTGCGGGAACAGGCCGCGCACCGAGGTGGGGAAGGCCCCCATGCGCAGCTCGCCGACCGCGGCGCCGCGGTGCGCCTCCAGGTCTGAGTGGGCGAGCTCGACGAGGGAGAGGATGCGGTCGGCGTGCCCGGACAGCAGTCGGCCGGCGTCGGTGAGCCGGACCCCACGGCCGTTCTTGGCCAGCAGGGTCTGTCCCGTCTCGCGTTCGAGCTTGCCCATCTGCTGGGAGACGGCAGAGGTCGTCACGTGCAGGACGTCCGCGGCGGCGCTCACCGAGCCGTACGTGGAGATCGCGTGCAGGACGCGCAGGCGCTCGAGGTTCAACATGTAAGCAAGTCTACGTGATCACCGGCAGGTTTTCTCGCTTGTCCTAAGAGGTTCAATCCGTCATGGTGATGGCCATGAGCGCACCCAGCACCCGCCGCCCGGCCGCCGTGGCCGCCCCGTCAGCCGCCGACACCCCATCCGCCACCGCCACCACTGCGCGCCGCCGCCCCGTCGTGGACTGGCGGGTCAGCTGGGCCGCACTCGCGCTCATCTGGGGTTTCAGCTTCCTGTTCATCAAGGTGGGCACCGAGGCCTACGCCCCGCTGCAGGTCGCGCTCGGCCGCATGGCGTTCGGCACCGCCGTGCTGGCCGCCGCCTTCGCCGTCAAGCGGGAACGGCTGCCGCGCGGCGCGCGCGCCTGGGGGCACATGGCGGTCGCCGCGCTGCTGCTGAACACGGTGCCGTTCACGCTCTTCGCCTACGCGGAGCTGACCATCCCGTCCACACTCGCGGGCATCTGCAACGCCACGACCCCCCTGTGGAGCATGGTGCTGTCGGTGGTGGCACTCTCGGAGGACAAGCCGACCCGGCAGCGGGTCGCGGGTGTCGGCATCGGCTTTGTGGGCGTGCTGACGGTGCTCGGCGCCTGGCAGGGCTTCTCCGGCACGGATCCCGCGGGTACCGCGATGGCGCTGGGTGCCTCCGCGAGCTACGCGGTGGGCTGGATCTACGTGCGCCGCACCCTGAGCGGCAGCGGCAACTCGGCGCTGTCGATGTCCTCCACGCAGCTGCTCCTCGGCACGGTCCAACTGGCCGTGCTGACCCCGCTTTTCACCTCTGTGCCCGCCTCGTTCCCGCTGTGGCCGACGCTGTCGGTGGTGGCCCTGGGCGCGCTGGGCACCGGGATCGCCTTCCTCCTGCAGTACGGGATCGTCGCGGAGAAGGGCCCGACCATCGCCACGATGGTGACCTACCTGATCCCGGTCATCGCGACCGCGGCCGGTGTCGCCCTGCTGGACGAGCACCTGACGTGGAACGAGCCGGTCGGCGCCGTCGTGGTGCTGGCCGGCGCGGCACTGACCCAGCGTCGCCCGGCGGGCTGAACCACCTGCCGATCAGCCGAAGCGCCCGGCGCGGTGCGGCCGGACGGCGTCGGCTACGGCGTCGGCCAGGGCCGGGACCTCGTCCGGCGTGACCGGCGAGACGGTGATGCGGATGCCCGGCGGGGAGTCGAGGCGGAAGCGGGCGCCGGGCGCCACGGCCCAGCCCGCCTGCAGGAGCCGCGCGACCGCCCCCGTCTCGTCGGGCACCGGCACCCAGACGTTCATGCCGCTGCGGCCGTGCGCCGCGACGCCGCGGTCGGCCAGCGCCCGTACCAGCGCCTCGCGGCGCGCGGCGTAGGCGGCGGAGACGGCCGGGACGTCGACCGCGCCGGTGCGCCACAGGTGGGCGACGGTGTGCTGCAGCAGATGGCTGACCCAGCCGGGCCCGAGCCGGTAGCGGCCGCGGACCCGGTCGACGGTGACGGGGTCACCGGTGAGGACGGCCAGGCGCAGGTCGGGGCCGTAGGCTTTGGCGGTCGAGCGGACCAGCATCCAGTGCGCGGTGCTCTCGGCGAGCGGGTGCAGCGGCAGTTCGGTCAGGCCGTTCACATGGTCGTCGTCGATGACGAGCACCTGCGGGTGGCCGCTGAGGACCGTGCGCAGTTCTCCGGCGCGGGCCGCGGAGAGCGTGGCGCCGGTCGGGTTCTGGCCGCGGTCGGTGACGATCAGCGCCCGCGCGCCCTGCCGCAGGGCGGCGTCGACGTCGTGCGGCAGCGGGCCGTCGTCGTCGACGCCCACCGGGAGGGCGCGCAGCCCGAGGGCCGGCACGAGGTCGAAGACGCTGCCCCAGCCGGGGTCCTCCACCGCCACCGCGTCCCCGGGCCGCAGGTGGGCGGTGAGCGCGCGCTCCATGGCGTCGAGTGAACCGGAGGTGAGGGCGACCGGGCCGGCCGGTACGCCGTCGGCGTCGAAGGCGGCCCGCGCCAGCGCGGCGAGCTCGTCCTCGACCGGTGCGTGCCCGTAGAGCACGGGCTGCCGCGCGCTGCGTGCGGCCGCGACGGCCAGCGCCTCACCGAGCGGGGGCAGCAGTGCGGTGTCCGGGTTGCCGGTGGACAGGTCGCGCACCCCGGCCGGCACCTCCGGGCGGATCTCGTCCCGCGCGGTGGTGGCCGGACGACGCCGGACCCGGCTGCCGCGCCGGCCCGCGGTCTCGATGACGCCGCGGTCGCGCAGCAGGCGGTAGGCGGCCGCGACGGTGTTGGGGTTGACGCCGAGTCCGGCGGCGAGCTCCCGCAGCGGCGGCAGCGCGGCGCCCGGCGCGAGGGCGCCCTCCCCGATGGCCCGTTCGACGCTCGCCGCGATCTCCGCTGCGCCCCGGCCGGTGAACGTGTAATCTCCTAGCACAAACGGCATTATGCACTAGTGCAAAGGATCGCGCCATGTCCGCCACGCCCTCCGCTGCCGACGCGTACGCTCCGACCGACCGCACGGTCCCGACCCGCAGCCGCGAGCGCGCCACGTACGACCGCGACCTGGTGCACGCGATCCTCGACGCGGACTACCTCTGCCACCTCGGCTTCGTCCGCGACGGGGCTCCTGTCGTGCTGCCGACCCTCTACGCCCGCGTCGGCGAGCGGCTGTACGTGCACGGCTCCACCGGCTCCCGTCCGCTGCGCGGCGCCGGCGAGGCGACCGGCCTCCCGGTCTGCCTGACCGTGACACACCTGGACGGGCTCGTGCTGGCCCGGTCCGCCTTCAACCACACCGTCAACTACCGCTCCGTGGTGGTGCACGGCGTGGCCCGCCAGGTCACCGACCCCGCCGAGCGCTCCGCCGCCCTGGACGCCCTGGTCGACCACATCATGCCCGGCCGCGCCGCCGACTCCCGCCCGGCCAACGCCAGGGAACTGGCCGCCACCGCCGTCATCGCCCTCGACCTGCGCGAGGTGTCGGCCAAGGTTCGCACCGGCGGCCCGGGCGACGACCCCGAGGACCTGACGCTCCCCCACTGGGCGGGCGTGCTGCCCGTCACCCGCGCCTACGGGCCGCCCGAGCCGGGCGACGACCTCGACCCGTCGATCGCCGTCCCCGGCTACCTCACCGCGCGCTGAGAGGAGCCCCGCGCATGCTCGTCCACCCCTGGGACGCCCCCGCCGACGAGGCCGAGTGGCAGGACTGGCTGGCCGCGCACGACTTCGGCCAGCTCGCGGTCAACGGTCCGGGCGGCGAGCCCCCGTTCGTCCAGCCGCTGCACTTCGCCTACGACGCCGGACGGCGCGAGGCGGTCACCCACCTCGCCCGCCCCAACCCCCTGTGGGCCGCGCTGGAGACCCACCCCCGGGTGACGCTCAGCGTCGTCGACGACTACACCTTCATCCCCGGCCCCTGGCACGCCCCCGAGGGCACCCCGCCCGAGCACGGGACGCCCACCAGCTATTACGCGGCCGTGCAACTGTTGTGCGTGGCCCATCTCGTGGACGACCCGCAGGAGAAGGCGGACCTGCTGCACCGGCAGCTCGCCCACTTCCAGCCGCGCGGCGACCACGCCCCCGTCGTCCCCGGCCAGGCGCCGTTCGGCCGGATACTGCCCGGCATCCGCGGGCTGCGGCTGGAGGTCACGGACGTCCGCGCCAAGTTCAAGTTCGGCGGGAACAAGCCGCGCGAGACGCAGTGGCGGGTGACCGGCCTGCTGGCCGGGCGGGGAGGTCCGGGCGACGACGCCGCCCGGACCCAGCAGTTGCGCCGCCTCGGGCAGCGAGACTAGTCGTCCATCGCCGCGCCGAACCGGGCGTTCTGGTAGGGCGCGCCGATCGAGCCGCCGCCGTACGCCCAGCTCCCCGGCAGCTTGAGACCGCCGGACCCGGCCGAGAACACCCACACCACACCGTCGTTGGTGTTCTCGCCCGGGGCCGCGACGAGCAGGCCGTAGTAGCCGTCGCGGTTGGGGTCGGTGAAGGAGACCTGGGCGCCGAACTTGTCGGCCTTCTCGGCGGCGCCCGGGACGCCCGCGGTGTTCTGGTTGACGTCCAGGACACCGGCCGTGGTCAGGCCCCGCGCCGAACCGCGCAGCACCCACACGGCCCCCGCGTCGGCGACTCTGCCGATGTCCTCGCCGGAGGCGCCGATCGCCACGTCCGCGTAGCCGTCGCGGTTGACGTCCCCGACGGAGAGGTCGGAGCCGAAGCCGTCACCGCGCTCCGCGACACCCGGCACGCCGGCGGTGTCCTGGGTCCACCACACGGGCGGGCTGCCCGGGCCCTCCTGCCCGACCGGCCCGTCCGGGCTGCCGTAGTAGACGCCGACCATGCCGCCGGTCATCGACTCGCCGCCGTCGTCGGGGCTGTGCGGCTCCCCGGTGACCAGGTCGTCGAAGCCGTCGCCGTTGATGTCGCCGGAGGCGACGACCGGGCCGCCGCGCAGGGCGGTGACGGGCAGCGGGTCGATGTCGTCGCTGAGGATGACGTACGACCAGCCGTGGCCCGGCTCGCCGCCCACGCTGGGGCCCGAGACCACGAGGTCGGCCAGGCCGTTGTCGTCGTAGTCGCCGGTCGTCAGGGAGGTGGGGGTGATGCCCGGCCCCTCGGCCTGCCGGGCGAGCGGAGTGCGCCGCCGGTCCTTGAACGGTGTGAACGACCCCCCGCCGCCGTCCTTGCGGGCCGCGGCCTGCGGCGCGGACTCGTACTGGTGGAGGGACAGCCCCACCCTGTCGATCACCGCGAGCAGGTCGCCGGGGACGTACGTGGTGAAGTGCCCCGCGGCCAGGGCGCTGCCGAACCGGTCGCCCTTGGCGGCGTGGTCGGACTGCAGCCAGTCGCTCGCGGCGCCGGACAGCCCCTTCGCCGAGCCCCACAGGACCACGACGCCGCCCGCGTCGGCGCCGACGCCGGTCAGGTCCTCGCCGGGGATGCCGACGACGGCGTCGTCGTAACCGTCCCCGTCGAGGTCGCCACTGGCCACGGCCCGGCCGAAGGCGTCGCCGGTCTCGGCGGCGCCGGGCACGCCGGAGGTGTTCTGGCTGAAGACGCGGGCGCTGGTGGTGACCCCCTTGGGACCGCCGTACTGCACGGTGACGACGCCGGCCCCTGACCGGCCGCCCACGGTGGCGCCGGGGGCACCGGTCAGCACGTCCTCGTACCCGTCGCCGTTGAAGTCCCGGTTGCGGTCGCCCGCGTGCGTGCCGCCGGGGGTCCCGGCGACGGAGGCGGGCGCGGCGGCGATGGCCGCGCCCGTGATGAGGAGAAATGACGCCGCGGTGACCGCAGCCGAGCGGTTCTTGCGCATGAGCGGCTCCTTCGCTCAAGAACGACCGGGCGGTGCGGGGGTGTCCGGAAAGAGCCCGTTTCCTTGTCCGGCGCGGTGTTTGACACGCCGTGGGACGGAATGGTTGTGCGGACCGCGAATCCGGCACGGGTGCCGGGCACGGCCGGCACCCGTGGGTGCCGGGGGAAGTGGGGGGTGCGGGGTCGGGGGGGGGGGGGGGGGGGGGGGGGGGGG
>NZ_JBYIQW010000041.1:0-67977 GCF_057707815.1 Actinacidiphila sp. bgisy160 | reverse complement strand
GTGCTCGCGCTCGACGAGGTCCTTGAAGCGCTCGAGGTCGTCACGGACCGTGCGCTCGATCGCGCTGACCTGGGCGAATCCCTTGGGGCCGCCGAAGGCGTCACGGAGCTCGGCGGGGTCGTACTCCATGCGGACCTGGACGCGGCTGTGCTGCTCGTCGATCGGGAGGACCGAGCACGTCCCGGTGATCTCGGCACCGCCGCTGGTGCGCCAGGTCATCTCCCGGGTGTCGCTCCGGGCCTTGGTGCGGTCGGAGAACTCCGCGTCGAGGGAGTCGCTGCCGGTCCCCGACACGCCGAGCCGGGCCTTGCCGTCCCCGGCGGCGCTCGCCTCCCGGACGCCCCCCACGAACTGCGGGTAGTCCTCCAGGCGGTGCAAGTGCTGCCATGCCACCTCGGTCGGAACGTTCAGGTCGATCTGCTCTTCGAGTCTGCTCATGAGCTGCCACCTGCCTTCCTCCCTCCAGCGTGCCTCCTGGCTCCGGCTCACGCCACGCTGACCTCCGGGGCCTCGGTGAACGCTTGCGTCACGGCGGCGGGCGGGCGGCCGGGCGGGGCGTGGTGGACCCGGGTGGGCCGTCGACCCGGCGCGCACCCCCTTCTACGTCAGCCCCCACGCCCGCCCCTGGATCGCGGCGTTGCTTGGGGTGGTGGCGGAGAAGACGGGGCGGGCGCGCCTCAGCCCAGCCGTACGGCGACGGCCGCGCGGTGGCCGTCCCCGACGGCGACGTCGCGGAGCGACCAGCCCTCGGGGCCCGCGGCGGGTACGGGGCCGGAGCCCACGTAGTCCTCGGACGGGTCCCTGGCCAGGCCCGTCCCCAGGCCCTTCAGGTACGCCTCCTTGCGCGCCCACGCCCGCGCGAAGGCCTCTCGGCGCTCCACCGGCGGCAGCATGCCGAGTTCGTCCACCTCCGCCGGGTGCAGCGAGCGCCACACGCCGTCCACGGCCTCCTGGCCGGGCAGCGCCTCCACGTCCACCCCCACCGGGGCCGCGGCGAAGGCCAGCAGCGTCAGCTCCCGGGAGTGCGAGAGCGAGAAGTGCGGGGCGCCGCCCTCCACCGCGGGCCTGCCGTGCGGGCCGCCGCAGACCGGGCAGGTCTCCCGCGTCAGCGGCACCGCGCCGGGCGGGGTGCCCAGGTACGCCGCCAGCAGCAGGCGCAGCGCCACGTGCGCGGTGATGTAGCTGGTGCGGTCGCGCTCGAAGCGGAAGGCCGTGGCCCGCTCGCGCTCCTCCCGGTCCAGCAGCCCGGGCGCCAGGTGGACGGCGGCGGCCGCGTTCGCCGCCGTGTCCACCAGGCACAGCCGCGGCGGGTCGCCTGGCCGGGGCGGGGCCGGCCGATGGGCCGCCGCCGCCACGGTGAAGCGCTCCGGGACCAGTGTCACGGCCGTGCCGTCGGGGCGCCGGACGTGGTCGGAACGATCGCGAACGCCTCGACCTCCAGCAGCAGTTCCGGCCGGAAGAGCGCGGCTACCTGCACCGCCGAGCTGGCCGGGGGCCGCTCGGTGTCGACGTACGCGTCGCGCGCCTCGCGGACCGCGGGCAGGAAGGCGACGTCGGTGACGAAGAAGGTCAACTTGACCACGTCGCCCCAGCCCGCGTCAGCGGCAGCGAGGCAGCGGTCGAGGTTGGCGAAGACCTGGCGCGCCTGCGCCGCCGGGTCGCCCGGCCCGACGAGTTCGCCCCGCTCGTCCACCGCGATCTGCCCCGAGAGGGCGACGAAGCGGCCCTCGCCCCACACGACGTGGCTGTAGCCGGTGCCCGGGAGGACGCCCTCCGGAGCGGCGACGTGGGTGAGGTGCGACATGTGTTCCCCCTTGATGATCGACACCGCTCCATGCTCTCCCACGGGGTCGGCCCGGCGCCACAGCGGACGTCATGATCGGTGTCATTGGCCAGGGATTCTCTGGGCATAAATCGTCATATGGGCGGAGACAGGAGGTTCCCCTCATGAGTCATGCCGAAACCTACGAGCTGACCTTCCCCGTCTCCGGCGACACCGTGGTCGTCAAGCGCACCGAGCGCAAGGGTGCCGGGGGGCACCCGGTGTACAGCGACGACACCGGCATCGTCCAGGCGGAGATCAGCGACCGGGGAGAAGTCCGCATGCTCGCGACGGGTGGGCACCAGCACCACGACGTCCCCTCGCGGGCGACGCCGCACTGAGTGCCCCGTCGGCGCCGGCGTCCCGGAACGGGCCGTGCGCCCGTCACCGGACGCCCCATCGCCTCGCCTGTCTCCCGTCGCGGTCCGTGACCGTGCCGACCGGCCCCGTCGCGACGGCGGCCGCGCCGGTCACCACCCGGGTCACGCCAGGTCATTGCCGTGGGCCCGGACAGCGAACCCACACCCCCCGTGGCACGGACACCTGGACGCCACCGGCGCCATGCGACCCGCGGACGGCGGCACCGTCCGCGTCTACCGGTCAGCCGATCTCGGCCCCGTAGACCTCGAGCGCGTCCGTCACCGGCCGGAAGAGCGTCTCCCCTCCGCCGCTGCCGCCGCTGCCGCCGCTGCCGCCGGGCTCGGCGCAGGCGCCGGTCCGGGTCAGCCCGGAGACCGAGCCCTCCTGGTGGTCGACGGTCGCGTCGAGCCCGGTGACCGCGCGTCGGGCGCCTGAGTGCTGCTGCCGCTGCGCGGCGGCCTGGCCGGCGGCCGGCGTGGCCGCCGAGGCGTTGCAGAGGCCGACGGCGCTGGGGTGGTCGGCGCCGGTGCCGGTGCACGTCACCGGAGCGTAGTCGCGGCCGGGGAACAGGGGGACGGCAAGGGGCCCTTCCCCGTGCCGGGGTGGAGGGGGCTCAGCGGACGCCGCGCGTGCGGAACTGGATGCTGATCCGCGGTCCCACGGCGCGCGTGCTCTTGGGGATCGCGTGCTCCCACGTCCGCTGGCAGGAGCCGCCCATCACCACGAGGTCGCCGTGCCCGAGGGGCAGCCGCATAGCGGCCGCGCCCCCGCCGCGGGGCCGCAGCGCCAGGTCGCGCGGGTCGCCGACGGACAGGATCGCGACCATCGTGTCCTGGGTCGCCGACCGGCCCGTCCGGTCCCCGTGCCAGGCCACGCTGTCCCGGCCGTCCCGGTAGAAGCACAGCCCCGCGGTGACGAAAGGCTCCCCGAGCTCGTCCGCGTAGTGGGCGTCGAGGGCGGCCCGGGCCTCGCCGAGGACGGGGTGCGGCAGCCGCTCGCCCTCCCCGTAGAAGGCCAGCAGCCGGGGCACGTCGACCTCACGCTCGTACATCTGCCGGCGTTCGGCACGCCAAGGAACCGAACCGGCCAGTTCCTCGAACAGCGCGTCGGCCCCCCGCAGCCACCCTGGCAGCAGGTCGAGCCACGCCCCGCTGCCGAGCCCGGTCCGCCGGAGGCCGTCCAGCGGACCGAGCAGCAACTCGTCGGTCTGGTCGAAGAGCGATCCTTGGAGCGGTGCGGTCATGGCTCCAGGGTAGCCCTTTGATCGAACATGTGAGCTATTCGCTGAACGCGGCCAGGTCGAGCCCGGCCAGCCGCTCGGGATCGGCCAGGATGTCGAGCTCCACGACGAGCCCGTCCACGATCGTGAAGCCCATGACCGACACGACCCGGCCCTCCATCGTGGTGACCACCCCGGGCGCGCCGTTGACCAGCGCCAGCCGCGCGTGGAGGGCCGCGCGCCGGAAGGTGAGCGCCTGACTCGCGACCGTCCGCGCGCCGCGCACCTCGCGGGTCGCCCCCGGGAAGGCGGCGCCGGTGTCCGCGCGCAGCACGATGTCCGGGTGCAGCACCGCCACCAGGCCCTCGAAGTCACCCGCGCGCGAGGCCGCCAGGAACGCGCCGACGACCTCCCGCTGACGGCTCAGGTCGGCGTCCGGCACCGGCGCCGCCCCCCGCACCCGGCGCCGCGCCCGGCTGGCCAGCTGCCGCGCCGCCGTCGGCGTGCGCCCGACCATAGGGGCGATCTCCTCGAAGGGCACCGCGAACATGTCGTGCAGCACGAAGGCGAGCCGCTCGGCGGGCGACAGCGTCTCCAGCACGATCAGCAGCGCCAGTCCCACCGAGTCCGCCAGCAGCGCCGCCTGCTCCGGGTCGCCGGCCGCGTCATCCCGGCTCACCACCGGATCGGGCACCCTCACGTCGTCCAGCGGCGACTCGCCCCGGGAGGTCCGCGAGCGCAGCATGTCCAGGCACACCCGGCCCACCACGGTCGTCAGCCAGCCGCCCAGGTTGCCGATCCCGTCCGCCCCGGCGCGGTTCAGCCGCAGCCACGCCTCCTGCACGGCGTCGTCCGCCTCGGCCAGCGACCCCAGCATGCGGTAGGCCACCGCCCGCAGATGCGCCCGGCTCTCCTCGAACCGCTCCGCCAGGAACTCCTTGTCGTCCATCGGCCCCATTCCCTCGTCACGTTCCCTCGGCGCACTGACGAACCGGACGCGTCCAATGTGACAGAGGGGTGCGACAACGCGCCGGTGCGGTGCCGGGGCCGTCCGCCGGGGCCGGGTCACCAGCCGGCGAACAGCCGAACAGCCGCCCCCGGTGCGCGGCGCGCCACGCGCTGCTGAGCGGCACCTGGATCCGGCCGCCCGCCTGATCCGCTCTCTCCAGCCGGGACGGGAAGGACAGCCGCGCGCCGCGCGCAGCCCCGGGGGCTGCCGCACGTCGGCGGACGAGGCTCACCGGCCGCTGCGGCCTCGCCGTCCGGTGGCCCAGCGCCGCAGCCGCTCGACGGCGTGCCCCTTGCGTTCCCGAACAGCCGCGCTCTGGACCGGGCCCGTCGCGAAGGCGCTGACGGCCGTGACAGGCTGCTCCCGCGGGAACACCCGCGTGCGCGGGTACCCGCGGATCGTCAGGCGCCCGGCGGACCAGGTCACCCCGAGCCGGTACCCCCCGTAGCGCGAGGACCGCGCAGACCACGGCGAGGACACGGGCGCCGAGGCGGAGGAGCGCGGCCGGTGCGGCCGGAATCGCGCGAGCCTACCCCCACGCCCCGTGGGCTGCGGCAGGATGTGCACGGTTCCCCGAAGGACGGCGAGAGCCAAGTGGACGCTGTGGAGGGCGCATTGACGGCACAGAGCGAAGACGTGGCACGGGCGGTCGTGGACAGCGTCATACCGATGTTCCCCGCGGTGTCCCCGGACGGCCGCACCGTCGTCCACACGGCGCGCCCCCTCGGCATCAAGGACCGCCCGGCCAGTGTCCTGTGGGCGGTGCCCGCCGACGGCGGCGCCCCGGCACGGCAGCTGACCGACGGCACGACCTGGATCGGCGCCCCGCGCTGGACCCCTGACTCGTCGGCCGTCCTGTTCACCACCGCCGGGCAACTGCACCGCGTACGCCTCGCCGCCGACGGCGGGCCGGACGGCCCCGCCGAGGCCCTCACCGCCTGGCCCGGCGGCATCGCGGACCACCTGCCGCTCGCCGACGGCCGCACCGTCGCCCTGATCGCCGCCGACGAACCGGACGAGGCCGAGGACGACGACGTGATGGTGTGGACCGAGCGGACGGGTCCCGAGCCCTCCGCCCGCCTGCGCCTGCTCGACCTCGACAGCGGTGCCCTCCGCACCGTCGACGTCCTCGGCGACCGGCACGTCGTCGAGGTGGCCGAGCGCCCGGACGGCGGCATGCTGGCCGTCCTCACCTGGGACTGCGCGGAGGAGGACCCCGGCTCGCTCACCGCCGAGCTCCACGTCCTCGACACCGCCACCGGCACCGTCCACGACCTCGGCCCCGCCGGGCACGGGGCGCGCCGCCCGGTCTGGTGGCAGGCCGAGGACGGCTGGCACCTCGCCCACCTGGCCACCACCCCGCCCGGGCTGGTCGGCTCCCCGGCCGTCCTGGACCGCGCGGTCCCGGCCGACCCCGGGCACCAGGTACCGCCCGAGGCCCGCGATCTGACCCACGGCATGACCGTCTGCCCCACCGAACTCCTCCAGGTCGAAGGCGGCCCGCCCCTGGCCGTCTTCGCCGACGGCCTGGACACCGCGCTGTTCCGGCTCGACCCCGGTGAGCGGCGCTTCCGCCGTCTGCACACCCGCCAGGGCATCGTCCACGCCCTCACCGCGGACCGCACGGGCGGGAGGGTCGCCGTGCTCGCGGGCACCGCGTACGAGCCCAAGGACGTCCACGCCGGACCGCCCGACGGCCCGCTGACCCGGATCAGCGACACCAGGCCCGAGATCCGCGACATCCCCTGGGGCAGCCAGGAACGCCTCTCCTACAAGGCCTCCGACGGGCTCGCCCTCGACGGGCTGCTCCTCCTGCCGCCCGGCCGCACCCGCGAGGACGGCCCCTTCCCGATGATCACCCTCGCGCACGGCGGCCCGTACTGGCGCTACACCGACGAATGGCAGTTCCACATCGATCTGCCCCCCGGCCAGCTCTTCGCCACGGCCGGTTACGCCGTCTTCCTCCCGAACCCCCGCGGCGGGCAGGGCCACGGCCACGCCTTCGCGGCCACCGCGGTGGACGGCGCGATCGGCGGCGCCGAATGGACCGACATCACCGAGGGCATCGACCTCCTCGTCGCCCAGGGCGTCGCCGACCCCGACCGCCTCGGCATCGGCGGCTGGAGCCACGGCGGCTACCTGGCCGCCTGGGCCGTCACGCAGACCGACCGCTTCAAGGCCGCGATCGTGGGCGCCGGCATCAGCGACTGGGGCATGCAGGGCGCGACCGGCGAGCAGGGACCCGTCCGCGAGTCGGCGGGCAGCGGCAGCATCGGCTGGGAGGGCCCCGGACCCCACCCCCACGACCGGGTCAGCCCCATCTCCCACGCCTCCCGCATCCGCACCCCGGTCCTGATCCTCCACGGCGAGGACGACACCAATGTGCCCGTCTCCCAGGGTGTCTTCCTGCACCGCGCCCTGCGCCACCACGGCGTCCCGCACGAGTTCGCCGTCTACCCCGGCGAGGGCCACATGATCGGCGGACGCGGCCACCTGCTGGACCTGCTGCGCCGCAGCCTGGCCTGGTACGACCGCTGGCTCACCACCCCGGGGCAGCCCTGAGCCCTGACGCGCGCGTCGCTACCGCCCGGCCCCGTACTCCTCGGGGCAGGGCGGCAGCAGGTCCAGGAACTCCTCCGTGGTGAGGACCGCGTGCGCGTAGAGCGGCGCGTTCACCTCGAAGGTCGCCTCCATCTCCGCCGGGCTGAAGGCGGCGATCGCGTCCCGCACCAGGGTGACGTGGTAGCCGAGCTCCTGGCCGAACCGTGCCGTGGTGTCGATGCAGGTGTTGGCCCGCATCCCGATCAGCACGATGCGCGACACCCGGTGCTGCTTGAGCTGGAAGTCCAGGTCGGTGTTGGCGAAGCCGCTCGACGACCAGTGCTCGTGCACCCGGATCTCACCGTCGACCGGCTGGAAGTCCGGATGGAACTCGCCGCCCCAGGCGCCCAGGGCGAAGACCTGCCCCTTGACGGTCGCCTCCTGGGCGGGGGAGAGGTGCTCCCACTCCGCGTAGTCCCCCGGGGCCGTGCGGCGGTGCGCGACGAAGAACGTCCGGATGCCGCGGGCCCTGGTGGCCGCGAGCACCTGCCGCATGTGGTCGAGCAGCCCCACCTGCTCGGCCACCGCCTTCGCGCGGGGCCACAGTTTCCCGCCGTCGGACAGGAAGTCGTTGTACGGATCCACCAGCAAGAGGCCGGTGTTCGCGTCGCTGTATCCCAGTGCTTCCATGTACCGATTCTGGTCCCGGACCCGTGAGACCACCTGCGCAGCAGGTCAGGGCCGGTGCGGACGGTCAAGTCACGAAAGCACGGGACCTGACCCGCGGCGCGGGCCGGTGTTCCCTGGGGGAGAGCGCTTCGCGGATGCCCTACTGCCGAAATGCCCGTGAAACATCGCGCCTTTCCGGAATCCCGTAGCCGATTCACTCGTCCCGGTAAGGGTGCACATAATGGGATGGGAGGGCGCACGGGAATCGACCTCAATTCCCGATGCCCTACGTCTGGGGAGAGTGCCGTGAGTTCCATACCTCCTCCGCCCGAACGCCCCACCGGCCCTCCGTCCGGACCGCTGTCCGGACGGCCGTCGGGGGGAGAGCACCCACCGGTGACACCGGGCCCCCCGCCCCCACCGGCGGCGCCACCCCCCGGCCCGCCACCACCCCCCGGCCCCCCGGGTCCACCGGGCCCGCCGAGCAGCGCGGGACGCGGCGGCGAACCAGGAGAACCCGGCCGCCACCGCGGCCTCCCCGCCCCGTGGTGGCGGGCCCGCCGCACCCTCGTGACCGCGGGCACCGCGATGGTCGTGGCGGTCGCGGTGATCTTCGCCTTCTCGTTCCTCGGCGGCACCAAGGGCGGCGGCGAGATCTTCCTCCAGAACGCCTCCGCGGCCGGCCCGGACCCCTTCACCCCCTCCACGGCGGGCGAGCCGGGCACCGCGGTCACCCCGACCATCACCCCCAACGAGTCCTCGGCCCCCGGCGGCACCCTCAAGGTCAGCGGCGCGCACCCGGGGCTCTACAGCGGCAGGCAGAACGAGGCCGCCTGCGACGTCGAGAAGCAGATCACGTACCTCACCAGCGACCCGGCACGCGGCAAGGCCTTTGCCGACACCCTGAAGGTCAAGCTGCCGGACCTCCCCTCCCACCTGCGCTCGCTGACGCCCGTTCAGCTGAACTGGGACACCCGCGTCACCAGCCACGGCTTCAAGGACGGCAAGGTCACCGACTACCAGGCCATCCTCCAGGCCGGCACCCCCGTCATGGTCGACAACCACGGCGTCCCGGTGGTCCGCTGCACCTGCGGCAACCCGCTGAGCGCCCCCGACGCCGTCAACGGCACGCCGACGTACAGCGGCCGGCAGTGGGAGACCTTCCGGGCGGCGGGCCTGGTGGCGGTCGTCCCGTCCGACAAGCCGATGAAGACGCTCACGCTCTACGACCAGGACAGCAAGCGCTGGTTCGAGCGCCCCAGCGGCAAGGTCGAGGGCAAGCGGGACCACAAGGTCGAACCGCCCAAGGGCCGGCCCTCCGACTCCCCGGTGCCGGTCCTGCCGTCGCCGTCCACGGGCTCGCAGCTCGAACCGCCGGGGAAGACGGCGTCGCCGCCGAGCGAGGAGAAGAAGCAGGAGGAGCCCAAGTCGCCCGGCACGCGGGAGCAGTCGCCGGAGAAGGGCAAGGAGGAGTCCCCGAAGAGCGAGGAGCCGAAGAAGGAGCAGTCGCCGAAGCAGGAGCAGCCGAAGTCCCCGGGCACGCACGAGGAGTCCCCGAAGCAGGAGCAGCCCAAGTCCCCGGAGCAGCCGGAAAAGCCGAAGACGCCCGAGCAGCCGAAGACTCCGGAGCAGCCGAAGACGCCCGAGCAGCCCGAGAAGCCGCCCTCCGAGCCCCAGCAGCCCCCGGAACAGCCCCAGCAGCCCGAGCAGCCGCCTGCCCAGCCCAAGTCCTCCGACGGCGACACGGGCGACCAGCCCCAGCGGCAACAGCCCCCCGCCCAGCCCAAGTCCGTCCCGCCCGAACCGGCCCCCACGTCCGGCTGACGCCCCACCGCGACCGGCCTCGCCCCACCCGGGGACGGGGCCGTTGTCGGACCCCCCTGCCACCATCCCGGCATGCTGTACGACACCGTGGTGGCCGAAGCCCGCAGGAACGACGCGTTCGACGACGTGCGCTCCGCCGCCCTTGACCGCGCCCGCTGGCTCGTCGACCTCCTCGACCGCGGCCGCGCGGAGTTCCGGCTCGCCTTCGGCCCCCGCAAGGAGGAGTACCGGCGCTTCGAGGAACTGCACGCGGCGACCCGGACCGAGATCGACGAGGGCCTCGCGACCCGCGCCGGCGAGGAGGCACGCGCCGCCGCCCTGTCCCTGCTGCTCGTGGCGCACCCCGACGGCTCGGGTGTGTGGCACTACCGCGACCGGGCCGCGTCCCTCATATCGCGCCAGAGTGGATGGACGCCCGACGAGGTCGCGGTCATGCTGCTCCGCATCGTCGAGTACGACACGGGTCACTGGCTCGCGGAAGCGCTGACCGCGGTGCTGAACGCCGTCGACCGGCTCGACGTCGACGGCCGCCGCGCCGTCAACCCCCTCATCCGCCACGCCTACAGCAGGCTCATGGCCGCGGACGTCGCCGCGGACGTGCGCGGCCCGCTCGGCCGGCGCCTCCGCGCGTTGCTGGCGAAGGACGACCCGGCGAGCATGCCCGACGAGCTGGTCCCCGCGGACGCCCCCTGGGCCACCGCTCTGCGCGAACGCGCCGGCAGCGCGCCCACGCCCGAGCTGGCCGGACTCGTCCGGCACCTGGCGAGCCTGTCGGGCCCGCGCCCCTCCCAGCGCTGGCGCCGGGACTGCCTCGCGCTGAGCGACGCGGCATCGGCGCGCGGCACGACGGCGGAAATGCTGCGGGCACTCGCCGAGGACGCCCCGATGTGCAGCCGGTCGAACGGGTCGCCCACCTCCTGGCACGACGGCGACTTCCACCTCCACTACGTCGTCGGCCAGAAGGACGGCGACCTCGCGCGGGGCGCCGTCTGGGCCGCCGCGCTCACCGCCGGCCCGGACACGGTCGGCCACCTGACCGCCCTCGCCCTGCGCGCCGGCGGGCCCGGGTCCGACGTGATCGAGGACCTCAAGCTCGCGGGCGCGGCGATCAACGCGCTCGCCGAGATCGACGACCCCGCCGCCCTGGAAGCGCTGTGGCGGCTGCGGGCGAAGCTCAAGCACCGGGCCCTCCTCAAGCAGCTCGGCACCGCCCTGGCAACGGCCGCAGCCCGGCAGGGCATCACCCCGGGACAGCTGATCGAGCGCAGCGTGCCCGGGCACGGCCTGGGCCCGGACGGCTCCCTCGTACGCGAACTGGCCGGCTGCCGCGTCCGGCTGGCGATCGAGGACGCCGCGACCGTACGGCTCACCTTCACCGGGCCCGACGGGCGCACGTCCCGTACCGCTCCCGCCGCGGTCAAGGCGCAGTGCGCGGACGAACTCGCCGAGCTCAAACTCCTGGCCAGACAGGTACGGGCCACGCTGTCGGCGGAGCGGGCCCGCCTCGAAGCGCTGATGTCGGCCGGGCGCATCTGGCCGTACGACGAATGGCGCCGCCACTACCGCGACCACCCGGTCACCGGGATCCTCACCCGCGGCCTGATCTGGGAGGCGCAGGACGCCGCCGGCGACTGGCACGCCGTGGCACCCATGAGCCGGCCACCGGGCACGCCCTCGCACATCCGCCTGTGGCACCCGGTCCACGCGCCGGCGGAAGCCATCGCGACATGGCGCGCCCGGGTGGTCGCCGACGGGCTGCGGCAGCCGTTCAAGCAGGCGTTCCGGGAGATCTACCTGCCGACCCCGGCGGAGGAGGAGACCGGCGTCTACTCCAACCGCTTCGCCGCGCACATCGTGGACTACCCGCGGCTGTACGCGCTGTTCAAGGAACGCGGCTGGCAGGCCAACTTCCTCGGCAACCACGACGGCGGTTACGACGGGCTGGCCCGCGGGGAGTTCGGGGACGGCGGATGGCGCGCCTGCTTCCACCACGAACCGGCCGACGACAACACCGGCCACGCCCCCGACCACGCCGCGACCGACCAGGTCCGGTTCGAGCGCCGCGACGGCCGGCGCTGGCGCGAGGCGCCGCTGGCCGAGGTACCGCCCCTGGTCTTCAGCGAGGCGATGCGCGACGTCGACCTCTTCGTCGGCGTCACCTCGATCGCGGCCGACCCCACGTGGACCGACCGGGGCGAGGACCGCTACGCCGAGTACTGGCGGACCGCGTCGTTCGGCGAGCTGACGGCGAATGCGGAGATCCGCCGGGAGGCTCTGCAGCGCATCCTGCCGCGCCTGAAGATCGCCGACCGCTGCTCCCTCGGCGGCCGCTACCTGACCGTCCGAGGCGACCTCACGACGTACCGGATCCACCTGGGCTCGGCCAACGTCCTGATGGCACCGGACGACGCCTACCTCTGCATCGTCCCCGCCCGCCGCAAGGCCGACCGCAAGCTCTTCCTGCCCTTCGAGGACGAGCGGCTGGCGCTGATCCTGTCCAAGGCCGCCCTGCTGGCCGCGGACTCCGCGATCAGCGACCCGACGATCCTGCGCCAGATCAAGCGAGCCACGCGATGAGCGGCGTGACCTTCCGGGACGAGACGGCCGGCGACAAACCCCGCACAGTCCTACGGCTCACGGGCCTCCCGGACCGGATGACGGCCCGCGCCCTCCTCCACCTCCGCGCCCGCGAAGAGGCATCCCTCGCCCATCCGGCGAACGCCGAGCCGGCCGACTGGCGCACCCAAGCGAGCCTCGCCGAACGCGCCTTCCTCTCCAACGCGTTCTTCATCCTGACCCCCACCCACCAGATCGACGACTTGGACGAAGTCATCGACCTCACCACCACCCCGACGCTGACCTTCCTCCGCCTCATCCCCCTGGCCGGCGGCTGACCCCCACGCCCCGAACCCGCCACCCCGCCCGCCCCTGGACCGCGCACACGGCTCCGGAGGGCCCTGCGTTGTTCAGGATCCCCGCAGGTCACCTGTGTCCCCTGGCCTTGTGAACAATTCCTAGTCCACAGATGGTCCGCGCCGACCCCAGACGGTTGAGGGCGACTGCCTACGCGAGGTAGTTCGGCAGTTGTGGTTCCAGCGGCTACGGCAGTCCCACGGCCAGGTGAAGTGTTCAGTGGTATCTGCGTTGTCGTGCGGGCGCCGCTGTACAGCGCGTAGGCGTCGCGGATCAAGCCCATCCGAGCTCCGGTCGTAGGCGGACCTCTTCGTCGCCTCCCGGTAGGCGGTCCGAGTCTTGCAGCACCGTGCACCGCGCACCGCGTTCAGCGGGGAACGAGCGGTCTTACCGACGGCCGATTCGAGCCTGCCCGTCTCGACCAGCTCGCCACCGGCCGCAGGCCACTCGCCGACGTCCGGTTCGAACGGCGCCGATGAGCCTCAGGAACGTCCCGGCGGTGTTCCCATGCGGTACGTGCCTGAGCGCGGAGTCACGTTTGACGCGAGCAGGCAGGTCACTCGGATCCGACAGGAGACCTTC
The DNA here is from genome assembly GCF_057707815.1 of Actinacidiphila sp. bgisy160. Classification (NCBI taxonomy): domain Bacteria; kingdom Bacillati; phylum Actinomycetota; class Actinomycetes; order Kitasatosporales; family Streptomycetaceae; genus Actinacidiphila; species Actinacidiphila sp. bgisy160. The sequence goes on along the minus strand of NZ_JBYIQW010000041.1, from coordinate 55,038 downwards.
CAGAGGACACGATGATTCCTATATACCCATCGCGATCTTTGCGTCAGGATGAGCTCACGACTCGATCCTCAAGGACGCTGCATGGCAACAAAATTGACGGCCCGTCGCCACGGGCGACTGGAACTGACCTGGACGAACAAGGACAAGACTCTCCTGTCCACGGGCGACGGCAGGTATGACTACTCATTCGTCGACTCGTCGGACTACCGCGTCTCCGAGGTCCGGTTGCTCCACGAGGTCAGTCGGTTCGCGGCCCCCACGCCCCTGGAGCGGCCGGCAGCACTGCCGGAGCCGACCCAAGACAATCTCCTCGTCACCGGCGACGCCATGCATGTTCTCGACGCCCTGGCGAAGATCCCGGCCTACGCCGACCGGTATCTCGGCAAGGTGAAGCTGGTCTACATCGACCCGCCGTTCAACACCGGTCAGGCATTCTCGCAGTACGAGGACAGCATCGCGCACTCGATCTGGCTCACCCTTCTCAGAGACCGCATCCGTCAGATCAGGCCGCTGCTGGCCGAGGACGGCTCCGTGTGGGTCCATCTGGACCATACGGAGTCCCACCGGTGCCGCGTGGTCTTGGATGAGGAGCTGGGTGAGCACAATTTCGTCGCCGAAGTCGCCTGGCAGAAGGCTGACTCGCCCCGGAACGACACCAAGGGACTCTCGACGTCACAGGACACCATCCTTGTGTACCGCAAGAGCGAATCCTGGATGCCGAATCGCATGCCGAGGCTTGCCATCTCGAACACGTCCCGCTTCCAGTCCCGAGATGGAGACCCGATCCCCTGGAGCGACGGTGACGCAACGGCAGGTGGCGCCGCTACGCACCAGCCGATGGTCTACGCGATCGAGCACCCGATCACCGGGAAGCGGATGTATCCGCCGCCGGGCCGCTGTTGGGGCAAGGCACAGTCATGGATGCTCGAGCAAATGTCCGAGTATGCCCCGTATGAGCTTCGCGACATTGGCGACGAGGCGGAACGGGCCCGAATATGCGGAACCACCCCGGACAAGGTGAAACCGGGTGTTCCCGCGATCGCGCTGTCCGTGCCGCTCGACGAGGCCGCGGCGAAGGCCCGGGCACGGTTTGACGCCGGTCATTGGCCGGATCTGGTCATGCTCGGCCTTCGGGAGCGACTCCGACGCAAGAAGCACCTCGAGGACAACGGTCGGGTACCGGAAACCTTGTGGCTCGGCAGCGAGGTCGGCGGCAATCTCCGCGGGAAGAACGAAATTAGAAATCTCTTCCCGGAGGAGCACCCGTTCGCCACCCCCAAGCCGGAGCAGTTGATCGCCCGCATTGTTCATATCGGGTCGCTCCCTGGGGACATCGTGCTGGACTGCTTCGGTGGATCCGGCACGACAGCGGCGGTTGCCCACAAGATGGGACGCCGATGGGTGACCTGCGAGCTGCTCGCCTCTAACGTGAGCCGATTCCTGCTTCCTCGCCTGACGAAGGTAGTCAACGGAGAGGATCCCGGAGGCGTCACCAGCATCACCGAGCGAATGGCCGCGGTCGCTGGTGACGACGAAGACGACATGGAGCTACCCGAAGGGGTCTCTCCGGAGAATGCGCAGGAGTTCAACCGGGTGCTCAACAAAGTGGTCAAGGCGAGCTCGGTCAACCTCGACGAGAAGACCATCCAGGCATTGAAGGCCGCTACCAAGACCAAGAACGTCACGACCCTGAACTGGCATGGAGGCGGCAGCTTCACGCACCTGCGTGTCGGGGAGTCCATGTTCGAGGAGGTCGCTGGGATCGTCGTGCTCGCCGACTGGGCAACCCAGGGGGCGCTGGCCGAGGTGATGTGCGCTCAACTGTCCGTGCCCTACGAACCCGAAGACATCTTCGCCGGCCGCCAGGGCCGTACCCGCTATCTCGTGATCGACGGGATGGTCGGGACAGGGACCATCGCGTCTGTCCTTGACCGGCTGCCCGAGGGCGAGGTTGTCGAGATCTGGGCTACCCAGATTGACAACGACGCAACCGAGACACTGAAGGTTGACCGACCCGGCTCCAAAATCGAACTTATCCCGGACAAGGTCTTGGACAACTACCGGCGCACGACCGCCTTGAAGGCCCCGTTTGGGGCTGGCCGAGCCGTACCGCGACCCCGTACGACCACGGAGACGAGCGACTCTGCTGCGGCAGGGGCCAAGAGGGAGAGAGTCTGATGGGGGAGCTGCGATTCCAGGCTGATCTCCTCGACGAGGTAGCACACCGTCTCGACCTGCGTGAACCCAACCGCAAGGCCATCGAGTCCGTGATCCTCCGGGCCTCTGATCATTACGATGTCCAGGAGAGCTCCGGCCCCTTTGAATGCATCGTCGATTCGGCGACCGGTGTCGGAAAGACCTATGTGATGGCCGGGCTAATGGAATACCTGGCGGGCGCCGAGAGTCCGGCACGAAACTTCCTTCTGCTGGCACCCGGCCGCACTATCCGCGATAAGTCGGTACAGAACTTCACGCCCGGCAATCGCAAGTCACTGCGACCCGTGATGCGCTCGGCCCCGTACGTCGTGACCGCCGACAATTTCAACTCGCCGGCCACCAGGGTCGCCATGGATGACGCGAGTGTCACCAAGCTGTACATCTTCACCGTTCAGGCGCTGACTACGTCCACGGGCGAGGGACGCGCCACCCATGTCCACTCCGAGAACCTAGGCGCCTCGTTCTTCGAACGCCTCGCCCTTCTCGAGGACCTGGTAATCCTCGCGGATGAGCACCACTGCTACCGTGGACCGGCGTTCTCCCGGACAATCACCGACCTCAAGCCGGAACTCGTGGTCGGCCTGACCGCGACACCAGTCAAGGCCGACGAAAACCTGGTCGCATTCAGATATCCGCTCGCTGCTGCCATCGCGGACCAACTGGTCAAAACCCCGGTGATGGTCGCGCGCCGAGACGACCGCACCGACACGGAGACCAAGCTCCTAGATGGAGTTAACCTTCTGCGGTACAAGAGCGCAGCGGCCGACGCGTACTGCACCGAGCATGAACTACCGCGCGTTAACCCAGTGATGCTAGTCATCGCCGGTTCCATCGAAGAAGCCAAGGAGTATCAGGACGTCCTCGACTCTAGCTCCTTCGATGCCGGCGCCTGGGCCGGTACGACCTTGCTTGTGCACTCGAAGCTGAAAGGCGAAGAAAAGGAGAAAGCCCTCGCTGACCTGCAGGCGGTGGAGGAACCCGAATCGCCCGTGCGAATCATCATCAGCATAGGAATGCTGAAGGAGGGCTGGGATGTCAAGAACGTTTACGTCATCGCATCCATGCGTGCCTCCGTCTCCACAGTGCTCACCGAGCAGACCCTTGGCCGCGGCATGCGGCTCCCCTTCGGACGCTATACACAGGTGGAGTTCCTCGACACTCTCGAGGTCCTGGCCCACGAGAAGTACGGCGACCTACTGAAGAAGCGCAGTGTTCTCAACGAAGCGTTCATCGACTACGGCACCTACGCGCAGCTACGGCGAGCGGCCGACGGCAGCTTGGAGGTTCGCCAGAAGGCCATTCCGGCGCCGGGCCCGGTCATTCCGGCTCCACGGCCTTCTGTAACGGCCCAGACTGGAGATCCTGCGACAAGCGAAGAGTTCTTGTTGTCGTCAGAGCCGGGCGATCTCGCGTCGGCAGCCGCAGCTTCCGTTGTCGGGATCGTGGACCAGGAGAGCCGGGCACGCCAGGCGAAGAAGGACGCGCAGTCCGGCGCTGTCATTGAGTATTCGCCGTTGCCGGACCGGGAGCCGATCGTGATTCCGCGACTCGTGTCCGTAGCCCAGCCGACAACAGTGAGCCTGAACGATATTGATCCGGAGGACTATGGACCGTTTGAACGCCTTGGACGGGCTCTGGTTACCGAGCACTCCGAGGAGCTGCGCCGCACCAAGCTGTCTGCGAGCCACAACTGGCAAAAGGCCCAGGTCCGCGCGGAGACTGCCCGAGACTCGATAAGGGCTGCCCTGCCTCTGGACATTCCGCTTTCGGAGACCCGCAAGGCACTCATCCGCCGCGTCATGTCGGCCAAGGACGTGCCGAATCGTAAGAACGAACTCGGGGCCGCAGAGAGGATCGTCGACTGCGTCATCGAGGCCATGGGTGACGAGGCTCAAGAATGCTTGTCGGCCTTCGTCGAGGTATGTGGACAGCGACTTACCCGGCAGATCAGCAAGACCCTCCGGGACTTCAACCCGACCCAGATTATGTATACCGACGATGTCGAATGGCTGCCGATCGACAAGACGCGTAAGGCGCAGCGGAAACAGGAAGCCGGACATGCAGACGGGACGTTCGACAAGAATCTGGCGTTCAACGGATGGCAGAAGAACCTGTATAGCCACGCCTGGTTCGACAGCTCTCCTGAGTTCCAGGCGGCCGGTCTGATTGATAGCAGCAGCTCCGTCGTGGTCTGGGCACGCCTCCACATCAATGATGTGGAGATCCATTGGACCACGGACGGCCGGAACTATAACCCGGACTTCGTCGTCATCGAGGAGATCGAAGGAAAACGCCTTGGCTGGCTCGTAGAGACCAAGAGCGACAAGGACATGTCCTCTGCAGAAGTCCAGGCCAAACGGCGCGCAGCGAAGAAATGGGCTAATACTGCCAACTCATCCCCGCAGGTTCGCGGGGTCACGTGGAATTACCTTCTCGCCGGTGAGCAAGACGTCGAGGACGCGGCTGGGCTTTGGGGGCGACTGAAGAAATTCTGCGTCTAAGGCCCGTGATGTCAGAAGTGCGGTTTGAGTCCACGGCAGCCGTGGCGGACTGGACGCCGGCACTTGTGTGTTACTCGGCACGAGTGCCGGACTGGCAGGGTACGCACTAGGCTCAGCTGGGGCATTGAGAGGCGCATGGGCTTGCTTGATGCGCAGCGACCCTGCGTACTCCCGGTTGGGATTGGGCTGCCGGCGGCTGGTCTGACCCTGAGCCGGCGAATCGTCAGGCGACTCCTGTAGATCGGGACTCAGATGGAGGCAGCGCGCAGGGTACCTTGGTCACCAACAGCAGTGGGAGGAAGGGCTCGTAGCGATGGAACGCATCCCCGAGGACGTAGTGCGCATCGCACTGGACAAGGCCGAGGGATTCCCCTTTGAGCGATTTGCTATGTCCTTCTATTCATCGCTAATCGGGGCAGACTTCGTACCGCTGGGGGGAATCAAAGACGGCGGTGCGGATGCCCGCGACGGAGCAATTTTCGAAGAGAAGGGGAGGCCTGAAACCTACTATCAGGCAAGCGTTGAGATTGATGCAGAGAGTAAAATCAGGCGGACGATGGCGCGCCTGCGAGAGTTTGGTAGAGACCCCAAGGTTCTGTTCTATCTAACCTCAAAGACAATCAAATATAGTGATCGAGTTGAACGGGAGTTGACGGCGGAGCTTGATGTTACGGTATACATTCGTGATGGTGGCTACATTGTTGCGCACGTCAATGACGATGTAGCGGGTCGAGCTGCATTTGATGAGCATCTCCGGAGCTATACAGATTTTCTCAAGCGCATTGGCTCGTCTAGGCTCATTGAGGCATCGAAGCACGTTAAGAACCCTGCAGCATTCGTGTTCCTTTCGCAGGAGCTTGAACGCCGTTCTGGAAATGAGAAGCTCGTAGACTCAGTTGTCGATGCGCTTGCGCTGTGGGCTCTGGAGGGCACCGATCCCGATGCCGGAATCCTCTACCATAGCGAAAAAGTAGAACAAGTGATTGCGCAGTCTCTGCCAAGTGTTACGGCCTTGGTGAAGCCCCGGTTGCGCCGTCGTCTTGAGGTGATGTCAGATAAGAAATTTCACGGGGGCAGGGCAGTGAACTGGCATCGGAAGGACGATGTCTTTTGCCTTCCATTTGAAACTCGTCAGCGAATCGAGGAGGAAAATACAGCCGACGAGACATTGCGATTGGAGGTTATTTCCAGCTTCGAGGACAGGCTGCGAAAGGAAGGAATCAAGGGCCTAGGTAAGGTTCGTGGGCGGCAAGCCGTAGAAGTAGCGCTCCGCACGTTGCAGCTTTCCTTTGAACGGAATGGGTTGGAGTTCGCGGCGTTTTTGCATGCGAATGATAATTCCGACTATGGAACCATCACGGATTGTCTCGCCGTAGCACTGAAGGAATACGGTCTGACGGGGCGTGACTCTGTGAATGTTGGTGACGGCGCTTTCGCTCTCCTGCGGGGCGTCCTCTATAACTCTAGTGAAGTTGAGCGGAGGTACCTTCAGCGGCTATCGCGAACCTACGCTCTCCTATTCACCCTGAACACAGAGCCTAAACTGGTCGACTTCTTTCAGGAGATGACAGGGGAGTTTCATCTCTATGTGGGGTCGGATCAGATTGTACGAGCCCTAAGTGAACACTACCTCGACGAGCCCGATCGGATGACTGCCAATACCCTATTGATGGCCGGCAAGCTAGGAGCGAAGCTAATTTTGACCGACCCGGTGCTCGAAGAGGTGGTTCATCACCTCCGTGTCTGCGACTTCGAGTATCGGAACCACATTGCTGACATCGACGAGTATATGAACTATGAGGTCGCCAGAAACGCGCCGCACATAATGCTCAGATGCTACCTGTATGCGCGGATAAATCAAGACCTCGGGTGGCGGAGGCCTCAGAGCTGGCCAGCCTTTGTTAAACAATTCTGCACTTACGCCGATTTGCATAAGCCCGCCGCCTTCGACGACATTAGGCGGTATTTGCAGGCGAAGTTTTCGCTCGCGTTTGAGTCGGTCGAGGACCTTGAAAGTCTCGTCGATTTGGGCGAGGTTGAAGCTTTGGCGGTGCAACTTGAGGAGGCCAAGCGGGATCCCCGCCTAGCCCGCAACGATGCACTATTGGCGTTGGCTGTCTATGGTCATCGCGCTGCGAAGAAAGAGACATCCAGCGTTTCCGAGTTCGGCTATGCGACGTGGTGGTTGACTTCTGAGACGGCGATTCTGAAATATACCAGGGGAATCGTCAGGGAACATCGTGCGCGCTACGTGATGCGGCCAGACTTTCTCCTCAACTTTCTCACCTTGGCACCCAGTGCTGCGGATGCTCGTCAAACCTTCAAATCGGTGTTCCCTAGCTTGCTCGGAATCAAGCTCGCTCGCCGCATGAAACTTGAGACTTTCAACCAGATCATGGACTCCGTCGCCGAGGCGGTAAATCTTGACGAAGCCCGTCGTTCTGCAGAGATCGCTAAATCTTTGGATAAACTTAAGAGTGACTTTGCGAGGCAATACACAGCTCTTGGGGAGAGTGGCAAGATTCAGGGAGTGGATTTTGCTGCAGAAAACCAGGCAATGCTGAACGGGCAGGCGTAAGGCCCCCGCGCCGGCTTTGTATTGGCGGAGCGGGTTTGGCCGGTGGCCTGCCTGGGCTGGGGCCGAGCATGATCGGGGGGCCGTACGCTGGTTGGCAACTCGGGCAGGCTTGACCATGCCCGCAATGTGTCCGAGTGGCCCCCTGGTCTTGCTCGGCGCGGGTCCCGGACCGGGGAGGTGGCTAAAGCCGCGGAGCCGACCGGCCCAGGCACAGCGGGTTTTCCCTCGGTAATCCCTCGCCGTTTGGCGGGCGGCCGGCGGCCGGGCCGTAGCGGGGCGCAGACAGACATCCGATGCGGTTGATCTGTCAAGCCACGGTGGGGAAGGCGATCTCTTCGTTGTAGGGGATTCGCGTGGTCAGGCAGTGGTGGAGGCAGCCGAGCATGCGGTTGAAGAGGTTGCGTTGGGCGGCGGTGTGGCGTTCTTCGGTGGCTCGGCGGCGGTCGTAGTGGGCTCGGGCGCCGGTGAGGGCGCCGAGGCCGGGGAAGCTGGTGATGATCTCGGCGTCCGGGTGCGTCTCGAACGCTGTGACGGTGGCGGTTTCGAGTTCGTCGGCGCTGGTGCAGGCCGCGTTGAACTGCCGCAGCAGTGCTTGGGTCTTGGCGCCCATGGCCTGTTCGACCAGCGGCGGTTGCTGCATCTGGGGTTCGCGCAGCAGCTGGTGGAGACGTTCGACTTCGGGGGCGATCTCGCGTTGACGGCCGGCCTTGATGAGCAGGGCCCGCAGCTGGGTGCGGGACAGGCGGGCGGCCTCGGTGGGGGTGGGGGCGGCGGCCAGCAGAGTGCGGGTGACCGGTGAGGTGATGCCCTCGCGGAAGTGAACGAACACCGTGAGGAAGCCGGGGAAGTATTCCCGCAGGTGGGAGCGGAGTTTGTTGCCTGCTTGGGTGCGGTCCCAGACGGCGTCTTGCTGGGCGCGGGCCAGGATGGCGATGGCCTGGGCGAGCTCGCTGTCTGCGGGCAGGGGCCGGTGCTCGGCGGGGTCGGTGCGCAGGATGTTGGCCAGGACCTTGGCGTCCAGGTGGTCGGACTTCTTGCGGGTCAGGGCGTATCGGTCGCGGTAGCGGGCGGCGGTGAGCGGGTTGATGGCGTAGATGGGTCGGCCGGTGGCTCGCAGGCAGGACACCAGCAGGCCGTGGGATGTCTCGATGGCCACCGGGATCGGGGACTGTGGGGTGTCGCCGTGGTCAGCCAGCAGATCCAGCAAGTGCGCCAGGCCGGCGGCGTTGTCGTCGATGCGGAGCTTGGCTAACAGCGCTCCGTCCTGGTCGATCAAGGCCACGTCGTGGTGGTCGCTGGCCCAGTCGATCCCGCAGAACACGCCGGGCATGGGTTTCCCTCCTCCGTGTTGGCGGCGTATGGGTGCTGGTCACAGCCGTGCAGGGGTGCGCGGCTCCCTAATGGAAGGGCTCATGCGGCCCGTCATCCGATCAGCCGTTCGCGATCCCCGGCGACCCGCGGGGCCCTCGGTCTGCGGGGGAACTCGGTGGTTCCCGAAGCGGTGAGAGGTGATCCCTGCGGGCGGCCTGGTCCACGACGCTAACGAATCCGATGCCCCTGGTCGCGTGGCTGGCGGGGTCGGGCCGAGCGGGACGGAGGCAGGAGCGTGGCCCGGGCCCCGCCGGGCCACGCGTCCCCGGCGGATGCTGGGGACGAACAGCACACGGGACCGGCTCTGTCTTTAGAGGTCAGCGCCTCAGGAGCGGATACGGCTCACCACGTGCTGGTCATCCCCAACGCCTTACGTCCCCATTAGGAGCGTCGGCCCGAGACGCCGGGCCGCGCGCCGCCGCGCTCTGCGCGGCGGGAGCGCCTTGAACCCGTGAAGAAGGTTGTAACTCAGGAGGAGGCTGCGATGCTCCACAGGGGGGCTGTGTACTGTCCGGGGCGCTTGGCGATCAGGAGCGCGCGCAATTCTTCGCGCTGAGCCCCGGGTAGATCGAGGGCTTCCGTCAGGCGCCGGAACGTCGTGTGGGTGATCCCGTGGCTGCGAGCCCCAGCTTCGAAGCGGGTCAGCTCTGTTAGGACCGTGGTGGGATTGAGCTCGGCCTGGTCACGCCCCGATAGCCACAGGGCCTTGTTCCGCTCGTAGTCGATCTCGGAGTATCCGCAGATCTCACGGCTGTGCTGCTCGGCTTCTTCGAGAGTGCTCGTTGATACGAGGGCGCGGGCCAGTCTGTTGCGATGGAGTGCGTCATCGATGTCCACCTCGTGGACCGTCGGGCTCTCGTCGGTCAGTGGGACGGGGAGGCCGGCGTCTCGGATTTCGCAGAGGCCGCGGACACCTCGTGCTGCGGCGGCGAGCATCGCGGTCGCCTCGGAGGGGTGCCACTCCAGAACCGTGCCTACCGGCGTCACTTGGTTGGCCGTGAATGTATGGACTGTGCGTCCAAGGCTGTCTTGGAGGTCCCCGGCAGGGATCTCTCCGTCTAGACCCGGACCAGCAATGAGGAGTCGCACGGGAGCCTTGAGCTGTGCGCAGGCAGCCAGGGTGAGGGCGTCGGCGAGAGGGCTCTTGAGCGTGGGCTCATCGCCGCGAGCGAGGATGTCGCCGCCCACGTCCAGGAGGTCAACGGACTCTGGGGAGAGTTCGGCGATGAGTTCTTCGAGTTGCTGGGCCAGGCCAACGGCGCCGCCGCGAGGGTCGATTAGCGCCAGGGTGTGAGGCAGTTCGGCGGCCAAGCGGGGGAGTGTGGAGCCGGCGGGAGCAACGGGCTCGGCATCTGCGGGGACGGCGTACACGCTTGGCGTCAGCTGGCGCAGGCCGTTGAAGTCGGCCGGACTGCGGGGCCCCGGCAACGGGTCGACGATCAGGCGGTCCCAGGCGTAGCTGAGGATCACCGCCGGGTCCTCAGCGCCATACAAGGCCGCGTCCAACATTGCGGCGGCGACAGCGTCGCCCCCTCCTCCGGCTGCCAGGATCAACCGCGTCACGTGGCCAGCGTACGGGTTCAGGTATTGGCCACTCACCCTATAGTGGCCAGAGGTAATAGCCACTTGATGGGGATGGGAGGCTGTGATGCCGCAGATCGAGGAGGCTCAGCCGAAGTACCTCCAGATCGCGCACCACATCCGCGATCAGATCTTGCGCGGTGACCTCAGGCCGGGGGACGAGGTGCCGTCGGAGCGGCAGTTGGCGACGGACTGGAACGTCTCGCGGCCGACAGCTGCCCGCTCGCTGGAGGCGCTGAGCAATCAGGGCCTTGTGGAGAAGCGGCAGGGGTCCGGGACGTACGTGCGCGGCGTGGAGGTCAACCGGCGGGCCCGGGAGCTCTACGGTCGGGCACGGCAGACTGGGAAGATCTACACGGCTGGCGAGTACGCGGTGATCACGTCTGCGGGATGGCTTGATGCGCCGGACTACGTTGCCGATGCCTTGGGCTTGGCGAAGGAGCGTCGGGCTGTGCATCGCCGGCGGGTGACCAGTAACCAGACTGGGCCTATCACCCTGTCGACGTCCTGGTTCGCGCCGGACATGGCTCAACGGGCCCCCAGGCTCATGGACCCCGAGCGTATCCAGGAGGGCACGCTGCTGTACGTGGAGCAGATGACGGGGCGCCAGGGGAGCTATGCGGAGGACCGCATGAGCGCCCGCACCGCGACGGAGGAGGAGGCGGCGGACCTCGGCCTGGAGGCTGGATCGGCTGTCCTGATCGTGCACCACGTGGTCTATGACCTGCAGGACCGGCCGTTGGAGTTCGCCGAGGCCACCTACCCGCCCAACCGGTGGGCGTTCGAACAGGGTTACCCGCTGACCTGATCGATTCGGGCCAAGTGTCCCGAACCCCTTGCCTGACCTAAGTGGCTAATGCCACTATCCACGAAGTGGCTAAGGCCACTTCGAAGGAAGGGGCGCGGTGTGAGCGGTGAAAGGCCGTTACAGGACCGGAGGTCCGCCTGCCGGGGGTGCCGCGGTCGGGGCTGGAAGTTCGTCCGCTCGCGGACGTCATTGGCGTTATCCGTCGCCAATGGGCGCCCCCGCGCCGTCTCCAAGCGGCGCTGCCTTGACTGCGACGGGACCGGCAAGGAGTAACCACGGATGGATGGCATCAGCAAGGGGCGCCCTGACCACGGCGCTGACGACGGCGAAGTGCTCGGCTCGATGACCCTGTACCCGCTGCCTGAGTCGGTGTGCCGGGCTCGTCGCTGGTTCAGGCACTTCATCGGCAAGCACGAAGTGGCCTGTTCGATCGACGACTGTGTGTTGATGATCTCGGAGCTCGTGACGAACGCGATCCTCTACGGGCGAGCCGAGGAGGAATGGCTCGTGCGGGTGGAGTGGCGACGGGACGGGAAGTCCCTGCGGATTGACGTGCACAACCCGGGCTTCCCCGCGAGCGTCCGGTTGCGGTACCCGGCGGCCAATGAGGCCCATGGGCGTGGGCTGGGCCTGGTCGATGCCTTGTCGGACTCCTGGCGTGCCGGCCCGAGCCGCTTCGGCGGGACGGTCGTGTCGTTCGAGATGGCCGACGCCTGGCCGTCGTGAGCGGGCTGCGGTCTGGCTCGTCAGCCAGCTAGCGTGCGTGTCAGCCAGCTGGGTACGCTGGTTGACCAGTTGACTTGACCGATCCCGACTAGGCGGCGCCCGTGGCGTACGAAGTGGCTGCACCAAAGTACGTGCGGCTCGCGCAGACGATCCAAGGTCGGATCGAGGACGGCACCTACCCGCCGGGATCGCTGGTGCCGAGCGAGAACCAACTCGTGCAGGCATTCGGGATGTCGCGGCCGACTGTTGTCCGGGCCCTCGAACTGCTCAAGCGGGACGGCTGGCTGGAGTCCCGGCAGGGCTTCGGGACGATCGTGCGTGGCCGTCCGGAGGCCGTCGAGCAGCGTGACCGCCGAGGACACGAAGCCTTGGAGCGGGACGAGTCGCGGATTCCGGGGCGCCTCGTCGAGGTGGGGGAAGTCCAGGTCCCGCGCCAAGTCGCGTCCTTGCTCGGCCTGCCGCCGGGAGCCAAAGCGCTCGTGCGCCGCCTTCTGGTCGAGGAGGACGGTGAGCCCGTGGAGCTCGCCTCTTCCTACTTCCCGGCCGGCCTGGTCGAGGGGACTGAGCTCGGCAGCTCCGAACCTCTGGCTGAGAGCCCGCGAGCGCATCTCGAAGCGCGCAAAAAGGTGCGCTTCGATCACGTCACCGAGCGCGTCTCGGCGCGTCTTGCGGGCGACGAGGATGCGGGCCTGCTGGGGCTGACCGCGGGGGACCCCGTACTTGGCGTTCTGGTGGTGGCGCGTGATGCCTCCGGGAGGGCGTTGCAGATCGTCGATGTTCTGCTCCCCGCCGACCGGCAGGAACTTGAAGATACCTATCGGCTCAACTGACCTGCTGCTAGGCATCAGTTGCGATCTTCCGGCCCTCCAACTCCACTTGACCAGTCAATCTGGCGTCCCTAGTTTCGAACTTGCTAAGTCAACCTGTCAGGTGACGGGTTGATGTGACCCGACAAAGGAGATCTGTTGTGCGTGTGATCCGTGTCGAGACCTCGGCGGCGACGATCCTGCTGACCGAGTCACCTTCGCCCAAGATCCGGGACCGGCAGACCGGCGAGATCGCCAAGGACGCCGTAAGCGGCGAGGTCCTGATGACCGTGGGCGTCGTCTACATCGATGAGGGGGAGTCCTCGCTGATCCAGGTAACCGTGCCGGAGAGCGGGGTGACCGAGGGGCTGCCTGTGGGCTCGCCGGTCGCGCTGCCCGGTCTGGTGGCTCGGCCGTGGGAGAGCGTCTTCAACGGGCAGAGCCGCCACGGCATCGCCTACCGAGCCCTTGCCGTGGCGCCCGGCGTGTTCGCGACGGCCGGACAGGAGGCCTGACACCGGTGTCCGACCTGCTGACGCTCGTGGAGGTGGGTGGGCCGCTCGCTGCGATAGGTGGCGCGGCCTACGCCCGGCACGCGCATCCGGCGGCGTACTGGTCCACGGTCGGGCTGCCGTTATCGGTGGCCCGGCTGCTGGCCTCGTACTCCTCCACCATGGAGGCATGCGGCCTGACGGTCGAGCCGTCCCGCTGGCGGGCTTTGGCCATCAGGGCGACCACTCGTCGTGAGGTGCGTCCTGTGCCGCCGAGCCGCGGGCTGGTTCGCCCGACATCGACGGGCCTTCGTATGCGGCTTCGCCTGGCCCCGGGGCAGGAGCCGGCAGACGTGGCCGCCTCTACCGAGCGACTGCGCCACGCCTGGGGCGTCCATGCGGTCCACGTCCGGGACATCAAGCCTGGCGTCATTGAACTGCGGCTGGTCGGCTATGACGTGCTGCGGAAGGTGCGGATGCCCCGGAAGACGGACGCCGACTTCCTTAAGATCCCGGTGGCGCTGAGGGAAGACGCGACAGCATGCGTCCGTGACTACCGCGTCGTGCCGCACCAACTCGTCCTCGGCGCGACGTTGTCGGGTAAGTCCATGTTCCTCCGGAACCTCTTCACCGGACTGGCCAGGCAGGCCGTCGTCCTTGTGGGGATCGACTGCAAGCGCGGAGTGGAGTTGGCGCCCTTTGCCGCTCGGCTCTCGGCTCTGGCGACCGATCCGGCGCAGGCGGCGGAACTCCTGCCGGCGCTCGTCCAGGAGATGGAGGACCGCTACGACCTGATCAAAGCCCGGCAGGGAATTGCCCCCGGCGTGTCCGGCGAGGAGATCACGTCGGACATCTGGGGTCTCCCCGAGGAGAGGCGCCCGCCCCCGATCGTGCTGTTCATTGACGAGGTGGCCGAACTGTTCCTTGTCGCGACCCGCAAGGACGAGGAACGGCGCGACGAGATGGTCACGCATCTCATCCGGCTCGCCCAACTCGGCCGCGCCGCAGGCATCTATCTGGAAGTCTGCGGCCAGCGCTTAGGCGCCGAACTGGGCAAGGGCGCCACCATGCTCCGGGCCCAGCTCACCGGCCGCGTGTGCCACCGGGTCAACGATGAGGCCTCCGCGAAGATGGCGCTAGGCGACATCGCCCCTGAGGCTGTCGAAGCCGCGTGCGCCATCGCACCGGAACGCCCCGGTCTCGCCGTCGTCGGTGACACCTCCGGCGGCTGGTCCCGCATCCGCACCCCGTACCTGTCCCTCGCCGAAGCGGCTGCCATCTGCCGTGAGACGGCTGATCTCGCACCGGACGTGCCCGCTCTTGTGCCGTTCCGTCCGGACGTACCGTCCCTGCCGGCGAAGCACCTGGACCCGGCGCCGAGACTCCGCCCGGTTATCGACTGACCCGTTCCACCCCTCGGCCGGCGTGACCGCCTCGCGCCACGTCCCTACCCCCGCCTTGCCCGAAAGCGGAAGGAGCCGTGCCGTGCGCGCTCACCTGGCCCGAGTCGATGCGGTGCTGATTCAGGCGGTCATCGCTGCCGCGCTGTCCTTCGCCCACCTGCACGACATCGCCGCGGCGGCCGGGCAGGACGGCTGGAAGGCCTGGGCCTACCCCATCTCCGTCGACCTCCTGTTGGTTGCGGCCTGGCGGCGGTTGCGATCCGGGAGCTCCCGGGCGGTCGGCTGGTGCTGGTTCCTGATCTCCCTGGTCGCCTCACTGGGCGCCAACGTCGCCACCGCGGGACTGCTCGACCTGGCCGAGGTGCCAGCCTGGCTGCGCATCCTCGTCGCGGGCTGGCCGGCGGTCGCCTTCCTCGGCGGCACGCTGCTCGCCCACACGGCGCCGATGCCCTTCACCGCCGACGAACCGCACGACGACGCGGACGCCGAGCTCCTGCCGGAACCACGGGCGGAACTGCCCGCGCCCCCTGCAAACCCTCCCGCCCGGCCGCAGGCGGAGATTCCGCCCGCCCTCGTCCAACACGCCCGCAAGATCGCCGACGACCATCGGGCCCGGACCGGAACCGCCATCGACGCGACCACACTCCGCGCCCGGCTTGGCGTCGCCGCCCCGCTCGCCGAAGCCATCGCCGCCCAACTCACCTGACCTGGAGCAAACGCCCTTGCGCCCGACCACCCTGCGCGCCCTCAAGCGCGCCGCAGAACTCGTCCGACAGAACCAGTTCACCGAAGCCGTGCTCGTTGCCGAGCCGGTCATCCTCGCCGCCGACTACGCCGAGGGAGCCGAGATCCGCCGCTGGCTGACCGAGCACGTCCACGACTTCACCAGCCACCAGGAGGCCTCTTGATGCCCGCCAATCGCCGGTTCCGCAACGTCCGCCGCATCGGTCCCGTGCAGGTCGCCACCTACTTCGACGGACGCGGCCGCACCAAGCACACCGCCGCGTGCACCGTCCCGCGCTGCGGCTTCTCCACCGACTACGACAGCCGCCCCGCCGCAGAACTCGCCGCCCGCACCCACCGCTGCTCGGCCCGCTGAGGAGGCACCGTGACCGTCACCCTGCCGCTCGTCGCCGTCCTGGGCGTCGTCGCCTGGGCCGCGATCAAGTTCCTCGGCGTCCGGATGTGGGTCGCCGTAGTGATCGCCCTCTTCGGCTTCTACCTCGCCGACACCTTCCTCGCCCCCGCCATCGACTCCGGCACCCGCTCCGGGGTCGAGATCGTCAACGGCACCCACGACTGAGAGGAGAACCACCCATGCTCCGCCCCAAGCTCCCCGTCATGCCCGACACCCCGGCGGTCCGGGACGACCACGCGCAGGCCTGCTCCTGCCGTCACTCGACAGCCCACGCGGTGACACAGGCGCCTGCCCGCACCGTCACGCCCTACGTGAGTGCCGGGGCCGGCCTCGTCGTGGCCCTGGTCGTCGTCGGCATCGTCCTGACCGCGCTGCTGGCCACCGTCGCCCTCACCGCCGTGGCCGTGGCCATCGCTGCCCTGGTCCTGCGCTCCCTGTTCAACACAACCACCGAACGATGACGACCCGCCGGGGCGGCAACACGCCGCCAAGCATCCGACCGCCCCGGCAGGCCCAGCCCCTCACGACCGAAGCCGAAAGGACAGAGGACATCATCACCCGCCCCGCAACACCCCCAGTAGCCGAGCTCGGGCAACTCGCCTCCCTCGGCACCCTCCCCGCCCTCGCCCGACAGCTGTCCGGGCTCGGCGGCTGCGCACGACCGGTACGACTCGACGGCTACCGAACGGAACACCGAGTCGACCCGGCAACCGGCGAGATCGGACCCGTCCTGCACCACATCGACTCGACGACGCTCCCCGCCGGCCGACTCCTCGTGCCGTGCAAGAACCGTCGGGCCACCCGATGCACCGCCTGCGCGGAGACCTACCGCCGCGACACCTACCACCTGATCACCGCGGGCCTGCGCGGCGGCAAGGGAACCCCCGAGCACGTGGCCACGCACCCCCGGGTGTTTGCCACCTTCACCGCGCCTGGCTTCGGGCCCGTCCACAACCGGCCCACCGACAGCCGCGGAGAAGTACGCCCCTGCCGATGCGGCCTGCTCCACCACCAGAAGGACGACGTCCTCGGCACACCGCTCGACCCGGACACCTACGACTACGAAGCGGCCGTGCTGTGGAACGCGCACGCCGGAGTCTTATGGCGGCGCTTCTCCATCTACCTGCGCCGCGAGGTCGCCAAGCGCGCCGGACTGACCCAACGCGCCTTCCGCGACCACGCGCGGCTGTCCTTTGCCAAGGTGGCCGAGTACCAGAAGCGCGGCGCCGTCCACTTCCACGCGGTCATGCGCCTCGACGGCCCAGAGGGCGGCTCCACGCCACCGCCCGCTTGGGCCACCCCCGAGCTACTCGCCGACGCGATCCAGGCTGCGGCCGCTGTAGTCTCTGTCGACGGCCCGGTGATCGGCGGCCGTGCGTACTCCTTCGCATTCGGCCGCCAACTCGACGTCCGCACCATCCGCGGCGCGGACTTCGACGGTGGCACCGAGCTGACCGAGCGCGCTGTCGCGGCCTACATCGCCAAGTACGCCACCAAAGGCGCCGAGGCGGCCACCGGCACCCTCGACCGCCCGCTGAGGCTGCTGGCCGAACTGGGGCATCTGCGGATCTCCGACCATGCACGCCGCATGATCCGCACTGCCTGGACCCTCGGCGCACGCCCCGAACTCGAAGAGCTCAGGCTTCGCGCCTGGGCCCACATGCTCGGCTTCCGCGGTCACTTCTCCACCAAGTCCCGCCGCTACTCCACCACCCTCGGCGCCCTGCGCAACGCCCGCGCCGAATGGCGACGCAGTGAGGCCCTGACCGCGCTCGGCGTCGACCGTCACGACGAGACGACGCTCGTCCTTTCCCACTGGGTCTTCGCCGGCACCGGGCTGACCCCGGGCGAGGCCTGGCTCGTGGCCTCACTCGCACCCGCTCTCGGAACGGAAGGAGAACCCACACCGTGACTGGCAGCCGCGACGAGCTGATGACCGTCCCGCAGATCCTCGCCGAGCTCGGCGGGGTGTCCCGACGCACCTTCTATCGCTGGCGCGAACTGGGCCACGGCCCGGACGCCTTCAAGCTGCCGAACGGCGAGCTACGAGTGTGGCGCAGCGACTTCGTTGCCTGGCTTCGGCAATTGGAAGGGACCGCAGCATGAAGTCTCTGCAGGTCAAAATCTGGGGCGTCCGTAAGCGGCCCTACAAGACGCCGTCATACGACGTGCGCTGGTCGGTGGCTGGCCAGGTTTTCTCCGAGACGTTCAGGACGAAGGGACTCGCCGACCACTACCGCTCCAAACTGCTGCGGGCCTCGCACGACGGTGAGGAGTTCGACGTCGAGAGCGGCCTCCCCGAGTCGATGTCGGAGAAGAAGACCTCACTGACCTGGTACGAATTCGCGCTCAAGTACCTGGCCATGAAGTGGCCGCACGCAGCGCCGAACACTCGCGTCAGCATTAATGAATCCCTGGCGTCGGTGACCGTGGCACTCCTCGACGAGCGTCCGGGCCGTCCGGCCGCCGAGGAGCTGAGGAAGGCCCTTCGTAATTGGGCATTTGTCCTCCCGGGGCCGAATGATCGTGAAATCCCACTGGACATAGAAAATGTCCTTCACTGGGTCGCCAAGGCCTCGCGCCCCCTCGCTGATCTCGGTGACCCCGTGATCGCTCGCGCCGTACTCGACTCCCTCAAGCTCAAGCTTGACGGCACTGCCGCAGCTGCCGAGACCGTGCGTCGCAAGCGACGGACCCTCGTCAACGCCATGCATTACGCGGTCGACCTTGGCGAGTTCTCCGAGAATCCGCTCGCCGGCGTGAGGTGGCAGAAGCCCAAAGTCTCCAGCGAAGTGGACCCTCGGGTCGTCGCCAACCCTCACCAGGCTCGCTCCCTACTGTGCGCCGTGTCCTACATCGGCAGCTACCGGCGTGCCCGTGGTCGACGTCTTGTCGGCCTGTTCGCGGCGATGTACTTCGGGGGCCTGCGCCCCGCCGAAGCGGTCGGGCTTGCCGAGACTGATCTCACCCTGCCCGCCACCGGATGGGGCTCCGCCTGCTGCACCGAACGCGCCCGAGTGTCGGGAAGCAGTGGACCGACTCGGGGGAGAGCCATGACGACCGCGGGCTGAAGAACCGGCCGGCCGAGGACGTACGGCGGGTTCCGATCCCTCCGCAGCTCGTGGCGATCTTCCGGGAACACCTCGACACCTTCGGGGTCGCCGACGATGGGCGGCTGTTCTTCAGCGAGGGCGGAGGAGTGGTCTCATCGTCCTCGTATCACCGAGCCTGGCAGGAGGCCCGTCTGCTGGCGCTGCCGCCTGTGGTGGCCGCATCGCCCCTGGCCCGGCGTCCGTACGACCTGCGGCACTCGGCGCTGTCGACGTGGCTGAACGCGGGCGTGGACCCCACCGAGGTCGCGGAACGGGCGGGCAACAGCGTGGAGGTACTGCTGAGTCGGTACGCCAAGTGCATCGATGGCCGACAGGAGGTCGCGAACCGCCGGATCGAGGATCTGTTGCGCGAGTACGAGTGATCACGGGACGTTGTCCCACGCGCTTGGCCAGGCGGGATCCGCATCGCAAGCCCGGTGTCCACCGGGCTTGCGATGCGCTCGGAAATGAGGGGCACCGCAACTCGACAGGCCCGCCACGAGTTGGGCTTGCGGTGAGTTTGATCCGCAGACAGGCGTAACTTCTTCTCGGGTATCCCCTTAACAAGCAGTGCTTCTCACTCCTTGTCGATTCGACGATCGAAGGTGGCAGCGGAAGGAAGAAGGCCTGTTGAGAGCCGTACTGGCCGCTGAAGGTCGGATCCATGGCCGGTGCGCCCCGTCTGTCTGGCAAGCTGCGCACCGTCGGTGCGCTGGTTGACGCTCCTGATGTCGCCTCTCTACCGTTCCCTCATCGAGAGCAACCAGGACGGTGTAAGGGGGTTTTCATGGACAGCGTGGGGCTCAGCGACGAACGCTTGCTGTCGAGAGCTGAACTGGCCGAACTGGCTGGAGTGATGCGGCCAGCGGTCACCAACTGGCAACGCCGGTACGAGGATTATCCGGAGCCGGTTAGGACGGGCGAAACGGAACTGTTCAGTCTACGGGCGGTCCTCGACTGGCTTGACTCTCGTCAGATCCCGCCGCGTGCTCGTGCACGTGACGAGCCGCCCGGTTTCACCTATGCCGACCGTATGCGACGGAATCTCGCTGCATCGGACGAGGCTCGCCAGAGAGCGGCCGCGCGGAGTGGTGAGTCAGACGGCAGCAGTCTGTCGGGCGACGAAGGACAGCGTGCCCGGCAACTTACCCAACTGCTGGGGCCGATTGCAGACGCCGTGCGCGGCGGCGGATCGATGACAGATTACCTTGCCTTGGTCCTCTCCCTCATCTTTCTTCAGGTGAGCGGAAGCCCTCGCTCGGCGTCGCTCCCGCGAACGGTGCGGGTTCGATCCAGGGATGCCGCAGCGGTGTTGTTGCAGGAGATCGGGGACGCAGCCGACGAGGAACTGCGCCGGCGCGGCGTTCCGCCGGGCATGCGGACGGCCATCGTCAAGTTGGAGCCCCGGGAGTACGGGGATGTCGTCGAGGTGATTTGCCTGACCGACGGCTTGGGGATCGACGAGTTCCGACAGCTGGCGGATCAATTCGGGTCCCGATCCGGGCTTCCCAGCGGAGAGTTCTTCACTCCACGTGCCGTCGTGCGGCTGCTGCGGGACGCCGCCATAGGGGACGAGGACTCAGCACAACGCGTCTACGACCCGTACATGCGCGCAGGCGAGATGCTTGACGGAGCCGCTGAACGTCTCGGTGGTGTCGTGCCTCTGACTTTGCGTGGTGAGAGCCCGCAGCGCGGCACACTTTGGCTGGCCGGAATGAACCTCGCGCTGCACGGAGTCCCGGTTGAGCTGGAGACCGGCTCTATGGCTCCGTGGAACGAACGTCTCTGGCCCAAGAGCCACCAGGCCGACTTGATTCTGACCAATCCGCCTTTCAACGCTCGCGGGGCGGTGCCGAGGCCGCGTGAGGGCATCGACTGGCCGTACGGACCGCCTCCCCCCGGTAGCCCTGCCTTCGCCTGGCTCCAGCACGCCATGGTGTCGCTCAGGGACGAGGGCCGTGCAGGCCTGGTGATGCCGGTCAGCGCGGGCGCCTCCACAGACGTCCGGGAGCAGGAGATTCGGCGCAGGCTGGTGGAGGACGGGGCCGTCGAATGCATTGTGGCGCTGCCGCCCCAGCTCTTTTCGGGGGCTCAGGTGTCCGTTTGCATGTGGTTCATGCGGCGGTCCGCAGCGGTGTGCGACGAGATCCTGTTCGTGGACGCCCGCGACTTGGGCGACAAGGCGACTCGCGGACCTCGAGTCCTGTCCGACGAACACGTTCGAGCCGTCGCGAAAACCGTTCAGACGTGGCGGCGAGGGACCGGATTCCGCCGCGGTCGGCAGAGCGCTGGGCATCTCGCGATCGCTGTTCCGCTGTATGCGGTGCGGGCTGCCGGTTACTCGCTCAGCCCCGCCGACTATGTGGATAGATGGATGTCGACAGCGTCACCGGTTGATGCGGCGACTGAGGCAGCAGCCACGAAGGCGACGCTCGATGCGGCAAGGCGTCGAACGAATGCCGTGGACTGCGCGGTCGATGCACTCTCGTACGGCCCATTGTCGTCAGCGGTCGTGCTCTCGTATGACGGGCTACCTCATGACTGGCGTCGGGTTCGGCTGGGAGATCTAGTCAGCATCATGGCTGGTCCGTCCTACTCACGCGTGCCGGCCGAGGTTCGCTCCGCGGCCGGTGAACTACCTGTCGTGATGCCCAAGCATCTGCGCGAAGGACGTATCGACGATCGCGACGTGGAGAAGGTAACCGCAGATGTCGCCCGCGCACTGGCGAGGTTCCGTCTCAGCCCTGGAGACATCCTGTGCGTGCGTTCCGGCGCCCAGATGCCCCCAGCCATGGTCGAGAAGGCGCAGGACGGCTGGCTGTTCAGCACCAACCTGCTGCGGCTGCGTGCCCTCGAACCGGATGGGGGGCCACTTGTCCTCCCCGGCTACCTGCTCGCCTACCTGTCTCTGCCGGAGACAGTGCACTGGCTCAAGGAGTACGCCCGCGGTACCGCCGTGCCTTCCCTCAGTGCCGCCACGCTGGCACTTCTGCCCGTACCGCTGCCGCCCCTTGCTCACCAGCGGCGAATCAGCGCCGCGCTGGCTGCCGTAGATGCACAGATCACCGTGCATCGTGAACTTATTCAGGCCGCCACGCATCACCGCGGCACACTCGCCGCACATCTGCTGACCGGCGTCCTGGTCCCGGAATGACGTGCTCCTCTCCTTTCAGTCCCTTCGTGAAGGAAGACTCCTGTGAATGCACCTTCGTCCGAGCCGCGATCCGGAATGCGGTACTTGTGGCTACTCATGGCAGCGCTGTTCTCGCTCGTTGTGGCCCTTATCGCTGGGATCCTGAAGGCCAGCACCGGAGCCGGATTTGCCGAGGCAATCCTTTACGGCGGCACTGCTTTTGCCACATCGATGGGCCTCTGTTTGCTTGTCCTGACTGCAATCGGTCAACTGTGAACGAGCTGGCGTGCCTCGCAGTACACCCTGGAGTGAGCCGCGCGCATTCCCCTCAGCTTTCCTAACCGTCCGCCCGCTGCCCCCGGGGGCAGCGGGCCGTATAGGGCGGCTGACGCCCTGGGCGGGATCGGATGCTGCTGGAGTCGGACATTGCGGCACTCGCCCACACGGTGCCGGCGGAGCACTGGTAGGGCGTGCTGGCTGACCGCCGGACGACTGTATATGGCGTGTATTCGCCGAATCCGTTCCAGCGATGCCGTATCGAGCACCGGTCGACGTGCTCCGCACAACCGCTGCCGGATTTTGGACGTGGTCAACGGCACTGCGCGACGAGAACACGTGGCGAGCGGAGCGGCCGGCAGTCTCGGAGTAGTGGCCGGATGCGGGGTGGTTGTTCGTCGAATGTGTACCTGACCTCGGCGAACGCTCCAAGATCCCGTCCACGGATAGTCCACAGACCCCGTCCTGGACCCGCTTCCGGCGGCATACGCCTGCGCATACGCAAAGACCCCGCACTCAGCGTCTTGGCTGGTGGCGGGGCCTTTTGGCACCTCGTGCGAGGTGCCCCCGGCAGGATTCGAACCTGCGCACACGGCTCCGGAGGCCGTTGCTCTATCCCCTGAGCTACGGGGGCGTGTCGTCCGCCGTGGCGGCGACGGGTGAAACCTTACCAGCCTGGGAGGGGTGTCCGTGTACAGGGTTTCCGGGGAGGCGGGTTGTGGGTGGGGAGAGCGTGGGGACGGGGTGGCGGACGTGCCCCGCGCCACGTGCCCGTGGCATAGCCCATGGCGGCGGCACGTGTCCGGCGCACCGCCGCCGGGTCCCCCGGTCGGGGAAGGAATGGGGAAAACGCGGACGCATCCGATCCGGCGCGCCTACGCTCTGAGTGTGCCGGGCGTGTCCGGCCGGGTGCTTGTCGTCGACGACAACAAGGTCATCCGGCAGCTGATCAGGGTCAACCTCGAGCTGGAGGGCTACGAGGTGGTGACCGCGGCTGATGGTGCCGAGTGCCTGGACGTGGTGCAGCGGGTGCGCCCGGATGTGGTGACCCTGGACGTCGTCATGCCGCGCCTGGACGGGATAAGGACGGCGGCCCGCCTCCGCTCGGACCCCCGCACCCGTGACGTGCGGATCGTCGTGATCAGCGCCTGCACCCACGCCGAGGTGGAGAGCGCCGTCGCCGCCGGGGTCGACGCCTTCCTCGGCAAGCCCTTCGAGCCCGGCGAGCTCATCCGTGTCGTACGGCGCCTGGGCGGCGTCGACGCCGACACCCCACACGAAGGCGCGCCCGCCGCGACCCCCCGGCACCGCGGGTGACCAGGGGTGACCAAAGGGTGAAACCGGTTCGCGTCGGCACCCCCCTCCTCGCCTACGCTTGCGCTTGTGACCCCCGCTGAGCTCTCCCGCACCGTGCTCGCCACGGTGCGTCGCGCCGTGGAGGCCCACGAGCTCAGCCTCGCGGGCCCGGTGCCGGAGCGGGTCGTCGTACGCAGGCCGCCGCGTCCCGGGTGCGGGGACTACGCCACCAACGTGGCCCTGCAACTGGCCCCCCTGACCGGCGTCGCGCCGCTCGCCGTCGCCGACGTCATCGGCCGCCGGCTCGCCGCCGCCCCCGGCATCGCCCGGGTGGACATCGCCGCACCCGGCTTCCTCAACATCACCCTTCAGGGGGAGTCCCACGAGGCCCTCGTCGACCTCGTGCGCGAGCAGGGCCACCGCTACGGCGTCGGGGAGCACCAGGCCGGCGACCTCCCCGCACCCGCGCCCACCGGCGAGCCCCGCGCCGACGCCTACGCCGCCGTCCTCCGCCGGCTCCACGCGGCGACCGGCATCGCGCCGCCCGCCCGCCGGCCGCACCCCGTACGCCAGTCGCCGGACGAGCTGCTGCGCACCCTCGGCGCCGACGCCACCGCCTGGGCCCTGCTGCGCCCGCCCGCCGAGGACGCCCCCCGCACCGACCCCGCCGCGCACCTGGCGCAGCGCGAGGCCAACCCCCTGTTCCGGGTCCGGTACGCTCACGCGCGGAGCCGGGCCCTGCTGCGAGGCGCCCACGACCTGGGCCTGGAACCCGGCACCGAGACCGGCCGCCGGGACCCCGCGGAGACCGAACTGCTCGGCCTGATCGCCGACTTCCCCCGCACCGTGGAGGCCGCGGCCCGGCACGGCGCGCCCGACCGGCTGGCGCGGCTGCTGGAGCGCACCGCCGACGCCTTCCTGCGCTTCCACGACGAGTGCCCGGCGCTGCCGAAGGGCGAGGAGAAACCCTCGGCCGTTCACGGGGCCCGCCTGGCGCTTGCCGACGCCGCCGGGACCGTGCTCGCCAACGGCCTGACCCTGCTCGGCATCAGCGCCCCCCGACACCTGTGAGAGCAGAGAGCACGAGACGATGAGCCGTTCCGCACACCCCGCCGGGCCCCGCTACGCCGATGTCCTCCCCGAGGGCCACTACGCGGCGCCGCCCGCCGACCTGAACGCCCTGGACTCCCGGGTCTGGGCCCGCACCGTCACCCGGGACGCCCAGGGCGTCACCACCGTCGGCGGTCTGGACGTCCGCGAGCTCGCGGAGGAGTTCGGCACCCCCGCCTACGTCCTGGACGAGGCCGACTTCCGGGCACGCTGCCGTGCCTGGCGCGAGGCCTTCGGCGCGGACGCCGACGTCTTCTACGCGGGCAAGGCGTTCCTGTCCCGCGCGGTGGTGCGCTGGCTGCACGAGGAGGGCCTCAACCTCGACGTGTGCTCCGGCGGAGAGCTGGCCGTGGCGCTGTCCGCGGGGATGCCGGCCGACCGGATCGCGCTGCACGGCAACAACAAGACCACCGGGGAGATCCGGCAGGCCGTCGAGGCCGGGGTGGGCCGGATCGTGCTCGACTCCTTCCAGGAGATCGTCCGGGTGGCGGACACCGCGCAGAAGCTGGGCCGGCGGCAGCGGGTGCAGATCCGTGTCACGGTCGGCGTCGAGGCGCACACCCACGAGTTCATCGCCACCGCGCACGAGGACCAGAAGTTCGGTTTCTCACTCAACGGCGGGGACGCGGCCGAGGCGGTGCGCCGGGTGCTGCGGCTGGACTCGCTCGAACTGGTGGGCATCCACTCGCACATCGGCTCGCAGATCTTCGACACCTCCGGCTTCGAGGTGGCGGCGCACCGGGTGATCGGCCTGCTGCGGCAGATCCGCGACGAGCACGGGGTGGAGCTGCCCGAGATCGATCTCGGCGGGGGCCTGGGCATCGCGTACACCCCGGACGACGACCCGCGCGAGCCGCACGAGATCGCCAAGTCGCTGGGGGAGATCGTCTCCCGCGAGTGCCGGGGGGCGGAGCTCGCCGTCCCGCGGCTGTCGGTCGAGCCGGGCCGGGCGATCGTGGGCCCGACGGCGTTCACCCTCTACGAGGTGGGCACGGTCAAGCCGCTGGAGGGCCTGCGGACGTACGTGAGCGTGGACGGCGGGATGTCGGACAACATCCGCACCGCGTTGTACGACGCCGAGTACAGCGTGGCGCTGGTGTCGCGGTCGAGCGACGCCGAGCCGATGCTGAGCCGGGTCGTCGGCAAGCACTGCGAGTCGGGCGACATCGTGGTGCGCGACGCCTTCCTCCCCGCCGACCTGGCGCCCGGTGACCTGCTGGCGGTGCCGGCGACGGGCGCGTACTGCCGGTCGATGGCGAGCAACTACAACCACGCCCTGCGCCCCCCGGTGGTCGCCGTCAAGGACGGCGAGGCCCGGGTGATCGTCCGGCGCGAGACGGAAGAGGATCTCCTGCGTCTCGACGTCGGCTGACGGGGAATCTCACATAGAAGGAGACCGGTCTCGCGATCCGGACAGCACGTGGAAACTTCCATCCGGTGCGTGAGACTGGGACCGTCCAAGAAGCTCGCAAGAGCTGGAACCACGAAGCGAGGTCGGATGATGCGTACGCGTCCGCTGAAGGTGGCGCTGCTGGGCTGTGGTGTGGTCGGCTCAGAGGTGGCGCGCATCATGACGACGCACGCGGACGACCTCGCCGCGCGGATCGGCGCACCGGTGGAGCTCGCCGGGATCGCCGTACGGCGCCCCAACCGGGTGCGCGCGGGCGTGCCCGTGGAGCTGCTGACCACGGACGCGACCGCCCTGGTCAAACGCGGGGACATCGACGTGGTCGTCGAGGTGATCGGCGGCATCGAGCCCGCCCGCTCCCTGATCACCACCGCCTTCGAGCACGGCGCCAGCGTGGTGTCCGCCAACAAGGCGCTGCTGGCCGCCGACGGCGCCGCGCTGCACGCCGCGGCCGTCGAGCAGGGGGTGGACCTCTATTACGAGGCCGCCGTCGCCGGTGCCATCCCGCTGATCCGCCCGCTGCGCGAGTCGCTGGCCGGCGACAGGGTCGACCGGGTGCTGGGCATCGTCAACGGAACGACCAACTTCATCCTCGACAAGATGGACACCACCGGCGCCGGCTACTCCGAGGCGCTGGACGAGGCCACCGCCCTGGGCTACGCCGAGGCCGACCCCACCGCAGACGTCGAGGGATTCGACGCCGCCGCCAAGGCCGCGATCCTGGCCGGCATCGCCTTCCACAGCCGGGTGACCATCGACGACGTGCACCGCGAGGGGATCACCGAGGTCACCGCGGCCGACATCGCCTCGGCCAAACGGATGGGCTGCACGGTGAAGCTGCTCGCGATCTGCGAGCGCGGCGCCGACGGCCGTTCGGTGACCGCCCGCGTCCACCCGGCGATGATCCCCCTGACGCACCCGCTGGCCAGCGTGCGCGAGGCGTACAACGCGGTCTTCGTGGAGGCCGCGGCCGCCGGCCGGCTGATGTTCTACGGCCCCGGGGCGGGCGGCTCGCCGACGGCCTCCGCGGTGCTCGGCGACCTGGTGGCGACCTGCCGCAACAAGCTGGCGAGCACGACCGGACCGGGGGAGTCCGCGTACGCGCAGCTCACCGTGCGCCCGATGGGCGACGTGGTGACGCGCTACCACATCAGCCTGGACGTGGCGGACAAACCGGGTGTCCTGGCCCAGGTGGCCACGGTCTTCGCGGAGCATCAGGTGTCGATCGACACGGTGCGGCAGCAAGGGAAGGACGGGGAGGCGTCGCTGGTCGTCGTCACCCACCGGGCGCCGGACGCGGCGCTCGCGGCGACCGTCGAGGCGCTGCGGAAACTCGACACCGTCCGGGGCGTCGCCAGCATCATGCGTGTGGAAGGGGAGTAACCCAGCGATGAACGCAGTCTCAGCCGGCCGCGTGCCGGCCACCCACCAGTGGCGCGGCCTCATCGAGGAGTACCGGGACCGGCTCCCGGTCGGCGCGGCGACCCCCGTGGTCACGCTGCTGGAGGGGGGCACGCCGCTGGTCCCCGCCCAGGTGCTGTCCGAGCGCACGGGCTGCGACGTCTTCCTGAAGGTGGAGGGCGCCAACCCCACCGGCTCCTTCAAGGACCGCGGCATGACCATGGCGATCTCCAAGGCCAAGGAGGAGGGCGCGCAGGCGGTCATCTGCGCCTCCACCGGCAACACCTCCGCCTCGGCCGCCGCCTACGCGGTGCGGGCCGGGATGGTGTGCGCCGTCCTGGTGCCGCAGGGCAAGATCGCGCTGGGCAAGATGGGTCAGGCGCTGGTGCACGGGGCGCGGATCCTGCAGGTGGACGGCAACTTCGACGACTGCCTGGACCTCGCCCGCGGCCTGTCCGGCAAGTACCCGGTGGCGCTGGTCAATTCGGTGAACCCGGCCCGTATCGAGGGTCAGAAGACCGCCGCCTTCGAGATCGTGGACGCGCTCGGCGACGCTCCGGACATCCATGTGCTGCCGGTCGGCAACGCCGGAAACATCACCGCGTACTGGAAGGGTTACCGCGAATACTCCAGGGACGGCGTGTCGACGCGCGATCCGCGCATGTGGGGCTTCCAGGCCTCCGGCGCCGCGCCGATCGTGCTGGGCCACCCGGTGCGCCGGCCGCAGACGATCGCCACCGCGATCCGGATCGGCAACCCGGCGTCCTGGCAGTTCGCCGAGGAGGCGCGGGACGAATCCGGCGGGCTGATCGACTCGGTGACCGACCGTCAGATCCTTGCGGCCTACCGGCTGCTCGCCGCGCAGGAGGGGGTCTTCGTCGAGCCGGCCTCCGCCGCGAGTGTCGCGGGGCTGCTGAAGGCCGCCGAGCAGGGGGCGGTCGACCCGGGCCAGCGGATCGTCTGCACCGTCACCGGCAACGGCCTGAAGGACCCTGACTGGGCGGTCGCCGGCGCGCCCCAGCCCATCACGGTTCCGGTGGACGCCGACGCGGCCGCCGACCGGCTCGGGCTGCTCTGACCGCCGCGCGAGGACAGGGGCGCACGGCACCGCACGCGACACGCATCACGCGCTGTCCGTGCGCCCTATGTCGCAGGAGAACCTTCCTTCGATAGGCTTGCCTCACACCGGCGCCGCCGCACGCCGTCTTGGCCCATGCCATTGGCATCCTCCTCGCGGGATCCCCTTGGTACGGTCCCTCAAGTCCTCGCCGCCGTACGGCAACGATGCCGCGGCATCGCGAGGCAGAAACGCCCTTGAAGCAAGGAGAGTCATCGAACGATGGCCGGACCAGCCTTCCGCGCCGCCGCCGTCCGAGTGCGCGTCCCCGCGACCAGCGCCAACCTCGGACCGGGCTTCGACGCCTTCGGCCTGGCGCTCGGACTCTACGACGACGTCGTGGTCCGGGTGGCCGACTCCGGTCTGCACGTCGACATCGCCGGCGAAGGCGCCGACTCGCTCACCCGCGACGAGAACCACCTGGTCGTACGCGCCCTGCGGACCGCCTTCGACCTCCTCGGCGGGCAGCCGCGCGGGCTGGAGGTGGTGTGCGCCAACCGCATCCCGCACGGCCGCGGCCTGGGCTCCTCCTCCGCCGCCATCTGCGCCGGCATCATGGCCGCCCGCGCGGTGACGATAGGCGGGCAGGACAAGCTCGACGACGCCGCGCTGCTGGAGCTGGCCAACGAGATCGAGGGCCACCCGGACAACGTCGCCGCCTGTCTCCTGGGCGGCTTCACGCTGGCCTGGACCGAGGGCGGGGCCGCCCACGCGGTCCGGATGGACCCCTGCGACTCGGTCGTTCCGGTGGTCTTCGTGCCGGGCAGGCCGGTGCTGACCGAGACCGCCCGGGGGTTGCTGCCGCGCACCGTCCCGCACGTGGACGCCGCGGTCAACGCGGGACGCGCCGCGCTCCTCGTCGAGGCCCTCACCCGGCGCCCCGACCTGCTGCTTCCCGCCACCGAGGACCGGTTGCACCAGGAGTACCGGGCGCCGGCGATGCCGGAGAGCACGGCACTGGTGAACCGGCTGCGCGCCGAGGGCGTCCCTGCTGTCATCTCGGGTGCGGGGCCCACGGTGCTGGCGCTGGCGGACGAGGGCACCGCCGACAAGGTCTCCCGGCTGGCGGGCGAGGGATGGGCGGCGAACCGTCTGGCCCTCGACGCGGCGGGGGCGAGTGTGCTGCCCCTCGCAGTGGGGCAGTGACACGATTGCCGGTCGTAGAGAGGGGGAATGTTTGTTGGATCCGGTAGTGTTAATCTCATTGCTGCACCCGTGGACTCAGGCACCCGCCTGCTGTACCTGTTGTCCCGGTGCCTTGTGTCCCGCATCGGGACCGCCCACTCTTCCGGGAGCCTCCCACACCGCATAGGCAGCCTGCCTGAGCAGTGCCGAGCACGCTCCGGAGACGGCGCGGGTGACATTTCACCCGAGAGTGAACTCTCACCTCGCCGGTAACTGTGTTTTGTGTTCCACATCATTTCCTCCGCCGTCAGGCGGACCACCGCCCCGGGTCCGGCGCAAGCGATAAGGACCGGATCCGGACAGCACGACCGGTCGCCGAGCCAGACAGGCCGACGTCCGCTCCAGGGAAGGACCCTTCGTGAGCGACACCACCGATCTGATGGGCGTACGCGCAGACAGCCCTG
Source organism: Actinacidiphila sp. bgisy160 (assembly GCF_057707815.1). Taxonomy (NCBI): domain Bacteria; kingdom Bacillati; phylum Actinomycetota; class Actinomycetes; order Kitasatosporales; family Streptomycetaceae; genus Actinacidiphila; species Actinacidiphila sp. bgisy160. The sequence goes on along the minus strand of NZ_JBYIQW010000041.1, from coordinate 24,996 downwards.
TCGCCGCGTCCGATGCTGCCGCGCCTGCCACCGGTGCTGCCACTGCCCCCGCCGCGCGGCGCCGTCGCGCGGGTACCGGTCTTGAGGGCATGGTCCTGGCCGAGCTGCAGCAGCTCGCCTCCGGTCTCGGTATCAAGGGCACCGCGCGGATGCGCAAGAGCCAGCTCATCGAGACCATCAAGGCCGCGCAGTCCGGCGCCGGCGCCAAGGCCTCCGCCGCGGAGGGCGCGCCCGCCGCCGAGAAGCCCAAGCGCCGGGCCACCTCCCGCGCCCGTACGGGTGAATCCGCCGAAGCCGGGGACCAGGGCGCCGAGCAGCAGCCGAAGCAGATCGAGATCCCCGGCCAGCCGGCCGGCGAGAAGACCGCGTCCGCGGCCAAGGCCAAGGCCGAGTCCGCCAAGGCCGAGCAGCCCGCCGAGGGCCGCGCCGAGGCCGCCGTGGACAGCGCCGAGGGCAAGTCCGGCGACGCCAGGGGCGGCGACGAGCGCCGCGAGAGCCGCCGCGACCGTCAGCGGGACCGGCAGCGCGACCGCCGCAAGGGCGGCGAGGACGGCGGCCAGCAGCGTCAGCAGCAGGGCGGCGGCCAGGGCCAGCAGCAGGGCGGCGGCCCCCAGGGCGGCGGCCAGCAGGACGACGACGAGTTCGACGGCGGCGGCCGCCGTCGCCGGGGCCGCTACCGCGACCGCCGCGGCCGCGGTGGCAACCGCCGCGACGACTTCGCGGGCGAGCCGCAGGTCGCCGAGGACGACGTCCTGATCCCGGTCGCCGGCATCCTGGACATCCTCGACAACTACGCGTTCATCCGGACCTCCGGCTACCTGCCCGGCCCGAACGACGTGTACGTCTCGCTCGCCCAGGTCCGCAAGAACGGCCTGCGCAAGGGCGACCACGTCACCGGTGCCGTCCGCCAGCCCAAGGACGGCGAGCGCCGCGAGAAGTTCAACGCGCTGGTGCGCCTGGACTCCGTCAACGGCATGGCGCCGGAGAGCGGCCGCGGCCGCCCGGAGTTCGGCAAGCTCACCCCGCTGTACCCGCAGGAGCGGCTGCGGCTGGAGAACGAGCCCGGCCAGCTGATCACCCGGATCATCGACCTGGTCGCCCCGATCGGAAAGGGCCAGCGCGGCCTGATCGTGGCCCCGCCGAAGACCGGTAAGACGATCATCATGCAGGCCATCGCCAACGCGATCACCCGCAACAACCCCGAGTGCCACCTGATGGTCGTCCTCGTCGACGAGCGTCCGGAAGAGGTCACCGACATGCAGCGGTCGGTCAAGGGCGAGGTCATCTCCTCGACCTTCGACCGTCCCGCCGAGGACCACACCACCGTCGCCGAGCTCGCCATCGAGCGCGCCAAGCGACTGGTGGAGCTGGGCCACGACGTCGTCGTCCTGCTGGACTCCATCACCCGTCTGGGCCGCGCGTACAACCTCGCGGCGCCCGCCTCCGGCCGCATCCTGTCCGGTGGTGTCGACTCGACCGCGCTGTACCCGCCGAAGCGCTTCTTCGGTGCCGCGCGCAACATCGAGGACGGCGGTTCGCTGACCATCCTGGCCACCGCGCTGGTCGAGACCGGCTCGCGCATGGACGAGGTGATCTTCGAGGAGTTCAAGGGCACCGGCAACATGGAGCTCAAGCTCGACCGGAAGCTCGCCGACAAGCGGATCTTCCCGGCGGTCGACGTCGACCCGTCCGGTACCCGCAAGGAGGAGATCCTGCTGGCCCCGGACGAGCTGAACATCGTCTGGAAGCTGCGCCGGGTGCTGCACGCGCTCGACTCGCAGCAGGCGATCGAGCTGCTGCTGGACAAGATGAAGCAGACCAAGTCCAACGCCGAGTTCCTGATGCAGATCGCCAAGACCACCCCGGGTGGCAACAACGACTGACGCCCCGGCGTCGGCACGGCTCAGGAGGCCGGTCCGGTCACTTCGGTGACGGGACCGGCCTTCCGTCGTCCGCGGCCTTCCGTGCCCACCGCGACACCGACCGGATGGCTCTCACCTGCGACGGGTCCGGCGCGTCCCGATGGCGGGGCGGCCCCGGACCCGCTGTCATTGCCCTGTGCGGGCACCCCTGCCGTGCCTGATCAGGTGCGGGACGGGGTACCCCAGTGATGAGGAGCCGATCAGGACAGAGGAGCCGATGGCCGACCACGCGGACGACGGAAGGGCCGCCCGGCGACGCCGGCGCAGTCCCCGCCGACGGGCCCTGCGGATCACCGCCTGGGTCGTGGCGACGTTCCTGCTGCTCACCACCACCGCCATCGGATGCCTCTACCTCAAGCTCAACGGCAACATCAGGGGCATCGACATCAACGCCCTGCTCGGGGGCGACCGGCCGGCCGACGTCGACAACGGCTCGATGGACATCCTGGTCCTCGGCTCCGACTCCCGGTCGGGCAGCAACCAGAAGGCCGGCGGCGGCCAGGACGACGGCACCGCCCGCTCCGACACCGCGATGATCGTCCACGTCTACCAGGGGCACGACCGGGCGAGCGTGGTCAGCATCCCCCGCGACACCCTCGTCGACCGCCCGGCCTGTGCCGAGCCCGGCGGCGGCACCGCCCCGCCCCGCCAGGGCGAGATGTTCAACGAGGCGTACGCGATCGGCGGCCCGGCCTGCGCGGTCAAGACGGCCGAGACGATGACCGGCATCCGCATGGACCACTACATCGAGATCGACTTCTCCGGCTTCCAGCACCTCATCGACGCCCTCGGCGGGGTCACCGTCACCACCAGCCAGGCCATCAGCGACAACCGCAGCCATCTGCACCTGCCGGCCGGCACGCACCACCTCGACGGCAAGCAGGCCCTCGGCCTGGTCCGTACCCGGCACGGGGTGGGGGACGGCAGCGACCTGGGCCGGATAAGGCTGCAGCAGGCCTTCCTGAAGGCCCTGGTGGACCGGGTGAACAGCATCGGGCTGCTGAGTTCGCCGACCCGGCTCTACACGATCGCCGACACCGCGACCGGAGCCGTCACCACCGACTCGGAGCTGGCCTCCGTCAAGAAACTGGTCGGCCTGGGGGAGAGCCTGAAGGGCCTGGGCTCCAAGGACATCGGCATGGTCACCATGCCGGTGCGCTACGACCCCGCCGACCCCAACCGCGTCCTGCCCCTCGCCGGCCAGGCGGAGCAGGTCTGGTCCGCGCTACGGGCCGACGAACCGATCCCCAGGTCCGCCACCAAGGGCTCGGCGGGTGACGACGTCGACACGGACGGTGTGGTCAGGAGCTCCTCGCAGCCGCCCGCCGCCGGGCCGGAATAGATCACCCGGGCCCCCGGTTTTGGGAGATGCGGCCAGTGCTGGCAGACTGGTACGTCGGCCCCGGTTCACGTGACGCAAGCCCGCTGCACGACCCGGGACCCTCCCGAACACTAGGAGCATCCCTTGAAGCGCGACATCCACCCGGAGTACGTGGAGACGCAGGTCAGCTGCACCTGCGGCAACTCGTTCACCACCCGTAGCACCGTCACCGAGGGCGTCATCCGCGCCGACGTGTGCTCCGCGTGCCACCCGTTCTACACGGGCAAGCAGAAGATCCTCGACACCGGTGGCCGCGTGGCCCGCTTCGAGGCCCGCTTCGGCAAGGCGGCCGGGTCCGCCAAGAAGTAGCGACCCGAAAGCGCCGGTCCACGGCTGCCCGGATACCCTCCGGCGGCCGGACCGGCGCTTTGTCGTCCCATGCTGGTACACCGGCGTTCACCCCTTTTCACGAGCAGGGATCCTGATGTTCGAGGCGGTCGAGGAACTGATCGGCGAGTACGCCGACCTCGAGAAGAAGCTTGCCGACCCGGCGGTCTTCGCCGACCAGGCCAACGCGCGCAAGCTCAACAAGCGCTATGCCGAACTGACCCCCATCATCGGCACCTACCGCGGCTGGAAGCAGACCGGCGAGGACGTCGAGACCGCTCGTGAATTCGCGGCCGACGACCCGGACTTCGCCGCCGAGGTGAAGGAGCTGGAGCGGCACCGCGAGGAGCTCACCGAGAAGCTGCGGCTGCTGCTCGTCCCGCGCGACCCCAGTGACGACAAGGACGTGATCCTCGAGGTCAAGGCCGGCGAGGGCGGCGAGGAGTCCGCGCTCTTCGCGGGTGACCTGCTGCGCATGTACCTGCGCTACGCCGAGCGCCTGGGCTGGAAGACCGAGATCATCGACGCCAACGCCTCCGACCTCGGCGGCTACAAGGACGTCCAGGTCGCGGTGAAGATGAAGGGCACCGCCGAGCCCGGCCAGGGCGTGTGGGCCCGGCTGAAGTACGAGGGCGGCGTGCACCGCGTGCAGCGCGTGCCGGCCACCGAGTCGCAGGGCCGCATCCACACCTCCGCCGCCGGCGTGCTGGTCACCCCGGAGGCCGAGGAGGTCGAGGTCGAGGTCAACGCGAACGACCTGCGGATCGACGTGTACCGCTCCTCCGGCCCCGGCGGCCAGTCGGTCAACACCACCGACTCCGCGGTGCGCATCACCCACCTGCCCACCGGCATCGTCGTCTCCTGCCAGAACGAGAAGAGCCAGCTGCAGAACAAGGAGCAGGCGATGCGCATCCTGCGCTCCCGGCTGCTGGCCGCAGCCCAGGAGGAGGCGGAGCGCGAGGCGTCCGACGCCCGCCGCAGCCAGGTGCGCACCGTGGACCGCAGCGAGCGCATCCGTACGTACAACTTCCCGGAGAACCGCATCTCCGACCACCGCGTCGGCTTCAAGGCGTACAACTTGGACCAGGTCCTCGACGGGGACCTGGACGCGGTGATCCAGGCCTGCGTCGACGCCGACTCGGCCGCCAAGCTGGCGGCCGCTGGCGACGGAAGCTGAACCGGAGGCGGAGAACGTGAACCTGCTGCTCGCCGAGGTCGCCCAGGCGACCCAGCGGCTGGCCGACGCCGGCGTTCCCTCGCCGCGGTTCGACGCGGAGGAGCTCGCGGCGTACGTGCACGGGGTCAAGCGCGGCGCGCTGCACACCGTCGCCGACGCCGACTTCGACGCGCGCTACTGGGAGGCCGTGGCCCGCCGCGAGGCCCGCGAGCCGCTGCAGCACATCACGGGCCGCGCGTTCTTCCGCTACCTGGAGCTCCAGGTGGGCCCCGGGGTCTTCGTGCCGCGCCCGGAGACCGAGTCGGTCGTCGGGTGGGCCATAGACGCCGTGCGTGCCATGGACGTCGCCGAGCCGCGCATCGTCGACCTGTGCACCGGATCGGGCGCCATCGCGCTCGCTCTGGCGCAGGAGGTGCCGCGCAGCCGGGTGCACGCGGTGGAGCTGTCCGAGCAGGCGCTGGTGTGGTCCCGCAAGAACGTCGAGGGCAGCAAGGTCGACCTGCGCCAGGGAGACGCCCTGGAGGCCTTCCAGGACCTCAACGGCCAGGTGGACCTGGTGATCTCCAACCCGCCGTACATCCCGCTCACCGAATGGGAGCACGTGGCGCCCGAGGCCCGCGACCACGACCCCGAGATGGCGTTGTTCTCCGGTGAGGACGGCCTGGACACCATCCGCGGCATCGAGCGCACCGCGCACCGGCTGCTGCGGCCCGGCGGGGTCGTCGTCATCGAGCACGCCGACACCCAGGGCGGCCAGGTGCCCTGGATCTTCACCGAGGAGGCCGGCTGGGCGGACGCCGCCGACCACCCCGACCTCAACAACCGTCCCCGGTTCACCACTGCCCGCAAGGCGACGCCGTGACCACGGCGTCACACGTCATGGAGGTCTGCTGATGGCACGGCGTTACGACTGCTCGGACGCGACGGACCGGGTTGCCGGACTGCGCGAGGCCGCGTCCGCCGTACGCCGCGGCGAGCTCGTGGTGCTGCCCACCGACACCGTCTACGGGATCGGCGCGGACGCGTTCAACGCCGAGGCCGTCGGCGACCTGCTGGAGGCCAAGGGCCGGGGCCGCACCATGCCCTCGCCGGTGCTGGTCGGCTCCCCGAACACCCTGCACGGCCTGGTCACCGACTTCAGCGAGCAGGCGTGGGAGCTGGTCGACGCCTTCTGGCCGGGCGCGCTCACCCTCGTCGCCCGTCACCAGCCGTCGCTCCAGTGGGACCTGGGGGACACGCGTGGCACCGTCGCCGTCCGCATGCCGCTGCACCCGGTCGCCATCGAACTGCTGACCGAGACCGGCCCGATGGCCGTCTCCAGCGCCAACCTGACCGGTCACCCCTCGCCGCAGGACTGCGACGCGGCGCAGGAGATGCTCGGCGACTCCGTCGCGGTCTACCTCGACGGCGGTCCGACGCCCGCGGCCGTGCCGTCCTCGATCGTGGACGTCACCGGCAAGGTGCCCGTGCTGCTGCGGGCGGGCGCGCTCAGCGCGGAGCAGCTCCGTGAGGTCGTACCCGACCTGGAGGTCGGCAATTGACACCGCCCATACCCGGGCAGTGGGATCACGGCGAGCGCCCGTTCCGCATCCTCCACGTCTGCACCGGCAACGTCTGCCGCTCGCCCATGGCCGAGCGGCTGACCCGGCACGAGCTGACGCTGCGGCTCGGTGACGGCGCCGCCGGGATCGTCGTGGAGAGCGCCGGCACCTGGGGGCACGAGGGCGCGCCGATGGAGGCGCACGCCGCCACGGTGCTCGCCGAGTACGCCGCCGACCCGACGGGTTTCCTCGGGCGCGAGCTCCTGGACGACCACGTGATCGACGCCGACCTGGTGCTGACCGCGACCCGCGACCACCGCGCCCAGGTGATCTCCATGGGGCACGCGGCGGGTCTGCGCACCTTCACGCTCAAGGAGTTCACCCGCCTGGTGAAGGCGATAGACCCGGCGACGCTGCCGGAGGGCAGCGTGACCGAGCGCGCGCGGTCCCTGGTGCGCGCTGCCGCCGCCCTGCGCGGGTGGCTGCTGGCGCCCACCGCCGACGCCGACGAGGTGTACGACCCGTACGGCGCCCCGCTGACGTTCTTCCGCAGCATCGGTGAGGAGATCCACGACGCGCTGGACCCCGTCCTGACCGCGCTCACCGGGGTTCCGGCGCCCACCGCCTGACCGCCCCCGGCGGAAGGTCTCACCACGAGGTACGCGGCCCCCGGTGGAGCACAAAGCGGCGCGAAATGTCCCGGAGGGTGCGACAGTGGCAGGTGAGAACCTTCCCAGCCGCCGCCCCCGGGAGCGCCGTCATGCCCACCGCGGAAGCGTCTTCACCCGACATAGTCACCCCCACGCTCCCGGCCGGGGCCGCCGGCCTCGACGAGCTGCGCGCCCATGACCCCGAGCTGGCCGACATCCTCCTCGGCGAGGCCCAGCGGCAGGCCTCGTGCCTGCAGTTGATCGCGGGCGAGAACTTCACCTCCCCGGCCGTGCTGACCGCCCTCGGCTCGCCGCTCGCCAACAAGTACGCCGAGGGGTACCCCGGTCACCGCCACCACGCCGGGTGCGAGCTGGTGGACCTGGCCGAGCGGCTGGCCGTGGAAAGGGCCACACGGCTGTTCGGGGCCCCGCACGCGAACGTGCAGCCCTACTCCGGCTCCTCCGCCGTGCTGGCCGCCTACGCGGCCCTCCTGGTCCCCGGGGACACCGTCCTGGCGATGTCGCTGGCCCACGGCGGCCACCTCACCCACGGATCCGAGTCGAACTTCTCCGGCCGCTGGTTCCACATCGTCGGCTACGGGGTGACGCGGGGCGAGACCTTCGAGGAGGGCGGCCTGATCGACTACGAGCAGGTGCGGGCGCTGGCCCACCGCAACCGGCCGAAGGCGATCGTCTGCGGAGGCATCGCCTACCCACGGCACATCGACTACGCCGCCTTCCGGGAGATCGCGGACGACGTCGGCGCGTACCTCATCGTGGACGCCGCGCACACGCTCGGCCTGGTCGCCGGGGGCGCCGCGCCCAACCCCGTGCCGTACGCCGACGTGGTGTGCGCCACCACGCACAAGACGCTGCGCGGGCCGCGCGGCGGGATGATCCTGTGCGGCGCGGACCTGGCCCAGCGCATCGACCGGGCGGTGTTCCCCTTCTCGCAGGGCGGCCCGCACATGCACGCCGTCGCGGCGAAGGCAGCGGCCCTGGCCGAGGCGGCGCGGCCGGAGTTCGCGCTCTACGCCCACCAGGTCGTCGCCAACGCCCGCACGCTGGCCGGCGCGCTCGCCGCGAACGGCCTGCGCGTCGCCACCGGCGGCACGGACACGCACCTGATCGCCGCCGACGTGTCGGCCCTGGGGGTCACCGGGATGCGCGCCCGGGGGCTGTGCGCGGCCGCCGGGATCGTGCTGGACAAGTACACGCTCCCCTACGACACGCAGCCCTGCGCGGCCGGATCCGGCATCCGGCTGGGCACCGCGTCGGTGACCACGCAGGGGATGCGCGAGAAGCAGATGCCGCAGGTCGCGGACCTGATCGTGCGGGCGCTGCGGGAGGAGCGGGGACTGGCGGCCGAGGTCGCGGAACTGGTGGAGGCATTCCCGCCGTACCCCGGCTGAGACGCGCTTCACAGGGGGCCCGGGCCGAAGCCGGCAGTGGCGTGTGCAACCCTGGGTACCCGCTGTGAGTCTACGTCTGTGTTTACAGTCGCCACCCGGACGCGAATAGGGTGTGGCCGTGCGCGAGTACCTCTTGACCCTCTGCGTGGCAGCTGCCGTGACCTACCTCCTCACGGGGCCGGTACGGAAGTTCGCCATCGCGGCGGGCGCCATGCCCGAGATCCGTGATCGTGACGTCCACCGAGAACCCACGCCACGCCTCGGGGGCATCGCCATGTTCGGCGGCCTGTGCGCGGGCCTGCTGGTGGCCGCCCACCTGACGAACCTCAAGAGCGTCTTCGAGCTCTCCAACGAGCCGCGGGCACTGCTCTCCGGTGCCGGACTGATCTGGCTGCTGGGCGTGCTGGACGACAAGTGGGGCGTGGACGCCCTGATCAAGCTGGGCGCGCAGATGATCGCGGCCGGCGTGATGGTGCTGCAGGGCCTGACCGTGCTGTGGCTGCCGGTCCCGGGCAAGGGCATCGTCTCGCTCACACCGGTGCAGTCGACCCTGCTGACCGTGGCCCTGGTCGTGATCACGATCAACGCGGTGAACTTCGTCGACGGACTCGACGGGCTCGCGTCCGGAATGGTGTGCATCGCCGCGGTCGCGTTCTTCATGTACGCCTACCGCATCTGGTACGGCTACGGCATCGAGGCCGCCGCCCCCGCGACGCTGTTCAGCGCGATCCTCATCGGGATGTGCCTGGGCTTCCTGCCGCACAACCTCCACCCCGCGCGGATCTTCATGGGCGACTCGGGCTCGATGCTGATCGGCCTGGTGCTGGCCTCCGGCGCGATCTCCATCACCGGTCAGACCGACCCGGACGCCATCACCAACCTCACCGGTTCGACCCGGGACACCACGCACACCATGGTGCCGGTCTTCATGCCGCTGCTGCTGCCGCTGACGCTCATCGCGATCCCGGCGGCCGACCTGGTGCTGGCCATCGTGCGCCGTACCTGGAACGGGCAGTCGCCGTTCGCGGCCGACCGCGGTCACCTGCACCACCGGCTGCTGGACATCGGGCACTCGCACAGCCGGGCCGTGTGGATCATGTACTTCTGGTCCGCGCTGATCTCCTTCGGCGCGGTCGCCTTCTCGGTGAACTCCTCCAGCCTGTGGATCGTCCTGGGCATCGTCACCCTGAGCGGGATGGGGCTGATCGCCCTGCTCCTGCCGCGCTTCCGGCCCCGCGCCCCGCGCTGGGCCGAGGCGTTCGTCCCACCGCGCTACCGGCGTACCCGGGTGGAGGCCGCGCGGGAGGCGCACGCCGCCGCGGCGGCCACGATCGCCGCGGGGGAGGCCCCCGGCGTCAACGGCGCGACCGCGCTCAGCGCACGGTCCCTGGTGGACGCCGGCCGGGGCGCGGGCAGCCGCCCGTAGGTCGGCCGCTCGATAGCACACCCGTGTTGCGGCGTCAGGAAGACGCCGCGAGGAACACTCCTTCCGTGTGACAGGTCACACACGAACCGGGTAAAGACCTCATCAAATAGTTTGTGATACCGTTCACGAGAACCCGGAGTCAAGCCGAAAGACCCTAGTGCGATGGTCTTCCGGCGTGAGGCATGTCCCCGCCGCCGGGCTACGCTCGTCCTCGACGACCCCTGTACTCCCAACCTCGCCGGAGGAGCTGCCGCCATGCAGTCCAACGACGTCCGAACGCTCCTGAACTGCGCCGTGCCCGCCGCTGCCGCGGGGGTGATCGCGGTCGCTGTCTCCAGCGTGCTCGCGGGCGGCAAGGGCGCGATCGGCGCGGGATTCGGCGCGGTGGTGGTGATCGCGTTCATGGGAATCGGTCTGACGGTGCTTCAGCGCACCGCCCGTTCCTACCCCTCGCTGTTCCAGGCGATGGGCCTGATGCTCTACACCGTGCAGCTGCTGCTGCTCGCCATCGTGCTGGCGGTGTTCAAGCACACGACGCTGTTCGACACCCAGGTGTTCGCCTTCACCCTGCTCGGTACGACCCTGGTGTGGATCGCCGCCCAGGCCCGTGCTCATATGAAGACCAAGATGCTGTACGTGGAGCCCGGATCCGCCGGAACCTCACCGTGAACAGCGGGGCCGGTGCGAGCGAGCTGTCGCTCGTTTGCTATCGTCCGGTCTCAACTGCGGCAGAGCTGGCGCGGGTGGCAGTCATGCCTTCGCAACAGCCCTTCGGCTCAGCGCCCACCCGCCGCCCCCACATCCGTAAGACCAGTCCAGTGCCGTTCCGTGGCCACGTGCCGCGCCGACACGTAGAGGTTGCCGTACCTATGCGCCACGCTGAAGGAGCTCTCGGTGAGTGATGTAACGACGCTCGCCTTCGAGACGAACTGCCACATCTTCGACGGGTGCGGCTTCCCGGCCCCCGGCCTGCACTCCTTCCTCTTCAAGCCGCTGATCGGCGACGCGGACAGCAGCGCCTACTTCAACAAGACGATGCTGCTGGCGCTGCTGGGCAGCATCGTGATCGTCGGCTTCTTCTGGGCTGCCTTCGCCAAGCCGAAGATCGTCCCCGGCAAGCTGCAGATGGTCGCCGAGGCCGGCTACGACTTCGTGCGCCGCGGGATCGTCTACGAGACGATCGGCAAGCGTGACGGCGAGAAGTACGTGCCCTTCATGGTCGCGCTGTTCTTCTTCGTCTGGATCATGAATCTGTGGTCGATCGTGCCGATCGCCCAGTTCCCCGTCACGGCGATCATCAGCTACCCGGCCGCGCTCGCCGCGATCGTCTACGTCACGTGGATGTCGCTGACCTTCAAGAAGCACGGCTTCGTCGGCGGCTGGAAGAACATCACGGGCTACGACAAGAACCTCGGCGCGGTGCTGCCGATGGTCGTCGGCCTGGAGTTCCTCTCCAACGTGATCGTCCGGCCGTTCACCCACGCGGTGCGACTGTTCGCCAACATGTTCGCGGGTCACGTCCTGCTGCTGCTGTTCACCATCGCCAGCTGGTACCTGCTCAACGGGATCGGCATCGCCTACGCCGGTGTCTCGTTCGTGATGGTCATCGTCATGACCGCCTTCGAGCTTTTCATCCAGGCCGTCCAGGCGTACGTCTTCGTGCTGCTGGCCTGCTCCTACGTCCAGGGCGCGCTCGCCGAGCACCACTGAGCACCCGCACGACGCACAGCCCCCCGATTGTCCGGTGGCCAACCCCCACCGGTCCGTGAAAGAGAAGGAAGAAACAGCATGTCCGCTGTGAACCTCGCCGCCACCCAGATCCTCGGCAACCTGGGCTCCATCGGCTACGGCCTCGCGGCCATCGGCCCCGGCGTCGGCATCGGCATCATCTTCGGCAACGGTACGCAGGCGCTGGCCCGCCAGCCCGAGGCCGCCGGCCTGATCCGCGCCAACCAGATCCTCGGCTTCGCCTTCTGTGAGGCGCTCGCGCTGATCGGTCTGGTCATGCCGTTCGTCTACCCGACCTCCTGAGTCCGGGCTGACGAGACAACCCCTTTCGACGGAAGGCACTGATGTGAACGCCCTGGCACAGCTGGCGGCCGAGGAGGCGGAGAACCCCCTCATCCCGCCGATCCCAGAGCTCGTCATCGGTCTCATCGCCTTCGCCATCGTCTTCTTCTTCCTCGCCAAGAAGCTGCTCCCGAACATCAATAAGGTTCTGGACGAGCGTCGCGAGGCCATCGAGGGCGGCATGGAGAAGGCCGAGGCCGCACAGGCCGAGGCTCAGCGGACCCTCGAGGAGTACAAGGACTCGCTCGCCGAGGCCCGTCACGAGGCCGCGCGTCTGCGCCAGGAGGCGCAGGAGCAGGGCGCCGCGCTCATCGCCGAGATGCGTGCGGAAGGCCAGCGGCAGCGCGAGGAGATCATCGCGGCCGGCCACGCCCAGATCGAGGCCGACCGCAGGTCCGCCGCGCACGCCCTGCGCCAGGACGTGGGCAAGCTCGCCACCGACCTGGCCGGCAAGATCGTCGGTGAGTCCCTCGAGGACACCGTCCGCCAGAGCCGCGTGATCGACCGCTTCCTCGACGAGCTCGAGGAGAAGGCCGAGGCCGCGCGATGAACGGAGCGAGCCGCGAGGCACTGGCCACCGCGCGCGAGCGCCTCGACGCGCTGGCGGACAACACGTCCGCCGACGCGGCGAAGCTCGCCGAGGAGCTGGCCGCCGTCACGGGGCTGCTCGACCGCGAGGGTTCGCTGCGCCGCGCCTTGACCGACCCGGCCCAGCCGGGTGAGGCCAAGGCGGGCCTGGCGCAGGCGGTCCTCGGCGGGCAGATCGGCGGCGAGACGTCCGACCTGGTCTCGGGCATGGTCCGCAGCCGCTGGTCGCAGTCGCGTGATCTGGCCGACGCGCTGGAGGAGCTGTCCTACAGCGCCGACCTGATCGCCGCGGAGCGTGCGGGCGTCCTCGACGACGTCGAGGACGAGCTGTTCCGCTTCGGCCGCATCGTCTCCGGCAGCAGCGAGCTGCGGGCGGCGCTGACCGACCGCGCCGCGGGGACCCAGGCCAAGGCGGCCCTGCTGCACTCGCTGCTGGGCGGCCGCGCCAACCAGGTCACCGAGCGGATCGTGATCCGTCTCGTGACCCACCCGCGAGGCCGTAGCCTGGAGGCAGGGATCGACGCCCTGTCCAAGCTGGCGGCGACGCGGCGTAACCGCACGGTTGCGGTCGTGGTCTCGGCGGTACCGCTGAGCGACCGGCAGAAGCAGCGCCTCGGCGCCGCGCTGGCCAAGATCTACGGCCGGCAGGTGCACCTGAACCTCGACGTGGACCCCGCGGTCCGCGGCGGCATCTCGGTTCGGGTCGGCGACGAGGTCATCGACGGGACCATCGCGGACCGCCTCGAAGAGGCGAGCCGGCGGATGGCCGGCTGAACCAGCCACCAACTCAAAGAGCAGTATCAGCGGCCCGAGTTGGGCCGTAGCGAATACTTCGGGCCCAACAAGGAGAGCAGGGAACCCAGATGGCGGAGCTCACGATCCGGCCGGAGGAGATCCGGGACGCGCTGGAGAACTTCGTCCAGTCGTACAAGCCGGACGCGGCCTCGCGCGAGGAGGTCGGAACGGTCAGCCTGGCCGGCGACGGTATCGCCAAGGTCGAGGGTCTGCCCTCGGTCATGGCGAACGAGCTGCTGAAGTTCGAGGACGGCACCCTCGGTCTCGCCCTCAACCTCGAGGAGCGCGAGATCGGTGCGATCGTCCTCGGCGAGTTCAGCGGCATCGAGGAGGGCCAGCCGGTGCAGCGCACCGGTGAGGTGCTCTCGGTCGCGGTCGGCGAGGGATACCTGGGTCGCGTCGTCGACCCGCTCGGCAACCCGATCGACGGCCTCGGCGAGATCGAGACCGACGGCCGCCGCGCCCTGGAGCTCCAGGCTCCCGGCGTCATGGCCCGTAAGTCCGTGCACGAGCCGATGCAGACCGGCCTCAAGGCCGTCGACGCGATGACCCCGATCGGTCGCGGTCAGCGTCAGCTGATCATCGGCGACCGCCAGACGGGCAAGACCGCCCTGGCGATCGACACGATCATCAACCAGCGCGACAACTGGCGTTCCGGCGACCCCAAGAAGCAGGTCCGCTGCATCTACGTCGCCATCGGCCAGAAGGGCTCCACCATCGCCGGCGTGCGCGCCGCGCTGGAGGAGGCCGGCGCCCTGGAGTACACCACGATCGTGGCGGCCCCGGCGTCCGACCCGGCCGGCTTCAAGTACCTCGCCCCGTACACCGGCTCGGCCATCGGCCAGCACTGGATGTACGACGGCAAGCACGTCCTGATCGTCTTCGACGACCTGTCCAAGCAGGCCGACGCCTACCGCGCCGTCTCCCTGCTGCTGCGCCGCCCGCCGGGCCGTGAGGCCTACCCGGGTGACGTCTTCTACCTGCACTCCCGCCTGCTGGAGCGCTGCGCCAAGCTCTCCGACGAGCTGGGTGCCGGCTCGATGACCGGTCTGCCGGTCGTCGAGACCAAGGCCAACGACGTCTCGGCGTTCATCCCGACCAACGTCATCTCCATCACCGACGGCCAGTGCTTCCTGGAGTCCGACCTGTTCAACGCGGGCCAGCGCCCGGCGCTGAACGTCGGTATCTCGGTCTCCCGAGTCGGTGGCTCGGCGCAGATCAAGGCCATGAAGTCGGTCGCCGGCCGCCTGCGCGTGGACCTCGCCCAGTACCGCGAGCTGGAGGCGTTCGCCGCCTTCGGTTCCGACCTGGACGCGGCCTCCAAGGCGCAGCTGGAGCGCGGCAAGCGCATGGTCGAGCTGCTGAAGCAGGGCCAGTACGCGCCGTTCCCGATCGAGGACCAGGTCGTCTCGATCTGGGCCGGCACCACCGGCAAGCTGGACGACGTGCCCGTCGAGGACATCCGCCGCTTCGAGCGCGAGCTGCTGGACTACCTCCGTCGCGAGAAGAAGGACCTCCTGCTGAGCATCGCCGAGACCGGCAAGCTCGGCGACGACACCGTCGAGGCCCTGACCGACGCGGTGGCGGAGTTCAAGAAGCAGTTCGAGACCTCGGACGGCAAGCTGCTGGGTGAGGGCTGAGCATGGGCGCCCAGCTTCGGGTATACAAGCGCCGCATCAAGTCCGTCACCGCGACCAAGAAGATCACGAAGGCGATGGAGATGATCTCCGCGTCCCGGATCGTCAAGGCCCAGCGCCAGGTCCACGCCTCGTCCCCGTACGCCGATGAGCTCACCCGCGCGGTGGCTGCGGTCGCGACCGGTTCCAACACGAACCACCCGCTGACCACGGAGACCGAGAACCCGACGCGTGCCGCGGTGCTGCTCGTCACGAGCGACCGCGGTCTGGCCGGCGGCTACTCGTCCAACGCCATCAAGGCGGCGGACCGGCTGACCGAGCAGCTGCGCGCGGAGGGGAAGGAGGTCGTCCACTACATCGTCGGCCGCAAGGGCGTGGCGTACTACGGCTTCCGTGAGCGCCCGGTCGCGGACTCGTGGACCGGGTTCACCGACAAGCCGACCTACGCGGACGCCAAGTCGGTCGCCGACCCGCTGATCGCGGCGGTCCTCAAGGACACCGCGGACGGCGGCGTGGACGAGCTGCACATCGTCTTCACGGAGTTCGTGTCGATGCTGACGCAGGCGCCGGTGGAGAAGCGGCTGCTGCCGCTCTCGCTCGCCGACGCGACCGGTGGCGAGGCCCGCAAGGAGGGGGAGATCCTCCCCCTGTACGACTTCGAGCCGTCGGCTGAGGGCGTCCTGGACGCGCTGCTGCCGCGGTACGTCGAGAGCCGGATCTACAACGCGCTGCTGCAGGGTGCCGCTTCCGAGCACGCCGCCCGCCGCCGCGCGATGAAGTCGGCGACCGACAACGCCGAGGAGCTCATCAGGACGCTCACGCGGCTTGCCAACCAGGCCCGCCAGGCCGAAATCACCCAGGAAATCAGCGAGATCGTCGGTGGCTCCAGCGCCCTGGCCGACGCGTCTGCGGGGAGTGACTAATCATGACCACCACTGTTGAGACGGCCGCTGCCACGGGCCGCGTCGCCCGGGTCATCGGCCCGGTCGTCGACGTGGAGTTCCCCGTCGACGCCATGCCGGAGATCTACAACGCCCTCACCGTCGAGGTCGCCGACCCGGCCGAGGCCGGCAAGAAGAAGACGCTGACCCTCGAGGTCGCCCAGCACCTGGGTGACGGCCTGGTCCGCGCCATCTCCATGCAGCCCACCGACGGCCTGGTCCGCCAGGCCCCGGTGACCGACACCGGCGACGGCATCACCGTCCCGGTCGGCGACTTCACCAAGGGCAAGGTGTTCAACACCCTCGGCGAGGTGCTGAACGTCCCCGAGGAGAACGCCAACGTCGGCGAGCGCTGGGCGATCCACCGCAAGGCCCCGAGGTTCGAGGACCTCGAGTCCAAGACCGAGATGTTCGAGACCGGCCTGAAGGTCGTCGACCTGCTGACCCCGTACGTCAAGGGCGGCAAGATCGGTCTGTTCGGTGGTGCCGGTGTCGGCAAGACCGTCCTCATCCAGGAAATGATCATGCGTGTGGCGAAGCTGCACGAGGGCGTTTCCGTGTTCGCCGGCGTCGGCGAGCGCACCCGTGAGGGCAACGACCTGATCCAGGAGATGGAGGAGTCCGGCGTCCTGGACAAGACCGCGCTGGTCTTCGGCCAGATGGACGAGCCCCCGGGCACCCGTCTGCGCGTGGCGCTTGCCGGTCTGACCATGGCGGAGTACTTCCGCGATGTGCAGAAGCAGGACGTGCTGTTCTTCATCGACAACATCTTCCGCTTCACCCAGGCCGGCTCCGAGGTCTCCACGCTGCTCGGCCGCATGCCCTCCGCGGTGGGCTACCAGCCGAACCTGGCGGACGAGATGGGCCTCCTCCAGGAGCGCATCACCTCGACCCGTGGTCACTCGATCACCTCGATGCAGGCGATCTACGTCCCCGCGGACGACCTGACCGACCCGGCGCCGGCGACCACCTTCGCCCACCTGGACGCGACGACCGTTCTGTCGCGTCCGATCTCGGAGAAGGGCATCTACCCGGCGGTGGACCCGCTGGACTCGACGTCCCGCATCCTGGACCCGCGCTACATCGCGGAGGACCACTACGCGTGCGCCATGCGCGTCAAGGGGATCCTGCAGAAGTACAAGGACCTCCAGGACATCATCGCGATCCTCGGTATCGACGAGCTGGGCGAGGAGGACAAGCTCACCGTCCACCGCGCCCGCCGTATCGAGCGCTTCCTGTCGCAGAACACCCACGCGGCGAAGCAGTTCACCGGTATCGACGGCTCCGACGTCCCGCTGGACGAGTCGATCGCCGCGTTCAACGCCATCGCCGACGGCAAGTACGACCACTTCCCTGAGCAGGCGTTCTTCATGTGCGGCGGCATCGAGGACCTCGAGCGCAACGCCCGCGAGCTCGGCGTCAGCTGACGCCCGTCGCCTGACGGCTCACCGTGGCAGGGGGCGGACCCTGTGTCCGCCCCCTTGCCGCACCCCCGTTATCCTTTGTTTCATGCACCCGCCGGACGGCGGTGGGTGCCGACCCGAGGAGCCATCTTGGCTGAGCTGCACGTCGAGCTGGTCGCAGCGGACCGCAGTGTCTGGTCCGGCGAGGCCACACTTGTCGTCGCACGCACCGAGTCCGGCGACATCGGCGTCATGCCGAACCACGAGCCGCTCCTGGGCGTGCTCCAGTCCGGTCCGGTGACGATCCGCACCAGCGAGGGCGGCACCGTCGTCGCCGCGGTGCACGGCGGCTTCGTCTCCTTCTCGGACAACAAGCTGTCGGTGCTCGCGGAGATCGCCGAGCTCGCGGACGAGATCGACGTCCAGCGTGCGGAGCGGGCTCTGGAGCGCGCGAAGGCCGAGGCCGACGCCGCCGGTGAGCGCCGGGCCGAGGTCCGGCTGATCGCCGCGACCAGCGGGTCGCGCTGAGCATCCGGCCCACTGGGCCATGAGCCGCGGGAGGCCCGTGAGGGTGTCCCGCGGCTGCAGTAACCCCATTCGTGATGTGGAGCGAGGAGGTCGGTGGGAGTGATCCTCGCTTTTCAGGTGTGCGGGGCCCTGGTGGCGGTGGCGCTGCTGGGGCTGTTCGTCTTCGGGCTGCGACGCCGGCTGATCCAGCGGCCCGGCGGCACGTTCGACTGCAGTCTGCGGATGCCGCCCACCGGCACCGACGAACCCTCCGGCAAGGGCTGGGCGTACGGCGTGGCCCGCTACAGCGGTGACCGGATCGAGTGGTTCCGGGTCTTCTCCTACGCTCCCCGGCCGCGCCGGGTGCTGGAGCGCTCCGCCATCGAGGTGCTGAACCGCCGCCTCCCCGAAGGCCAGGAGGAGCTGGCGCTCCTCTCCGACGCCGTCATCCTGGTCTGCGAGCACCGCGGCACCCGTCTGGAACTCGCCATGAGCGACGACGCGCTCACCGGCTTCCTCGCCTGGCTCGAGGCCGCTCCTCCCGGGCAGAGGGTCAACGTCGCCTGACGGCGACGGCGCTACGGCCCCGCGGTCAGCCCCAACTCCTGCGCCAGAACCGCGGCCTGCACGCGGCTGCGCAGCTCCAGTTTGGCCAGCATGCGGCTGACGTGGGTCTTCGCCGTGGCCTCCGCCATCTCCAGCCGGGCCGCGATCTCCGCGTTGGACAGGCCCTGGCCCACGCAGGCCAGCACCTCCCGCTCCCGCGGCGTCAGCGTTCCCAGCGCCGCGTGATCGGAGGCGGGACGAGGCCGGGGGCGGGCGAACTCGCCGATCAGCCTGCGGGTCACGGCGGGCGCGATCATCCCCTCGCCGCGGGCCACCAGCCGGACGCCCTCGATCAGCCGGTCCGCCTCGGTGTCCTTGAGCAGGAAACCGGCGGCGCCCGCGCGCAGCGCCCCGAAGACGTACTCGTCCAGGTCGAAGGTGGTGAGGACGAGGACGTCGGCCAGCCCCTGCGCGACGATCTCCCGGGTCGCGGACACCCCGTCCATCCGCGGCATCTGCAGGTCCATGAGGATCACGTCGGGTCGCAGCTCGCGGGCGGCGCGGACCGCGGCCTCCCCGTCGGCCGCCTCACCGACCACCTCGATGTCGGGCACCGACCTCAGGATGAGCACCAGCCCCGCCCGTACCGCGGACTGGTCCTCGGCGACCACCACCCGGATCATGCGCTCCCCTCCATGGGCAGTACCGCCCTCACCCGCCATGTCGTTCCCTCCCGGCCCGCCTCGAAGGTGCCCCCGAGCAGCTCCGTGCGTTCCCGCATCCCGATCAGCCCGCTGCCGGAGCCGGGAGCCCGGGGGCCGGGCCGGTCCCCCGCGGCGCCGCTGCGGCAGGGGCTCGCCACGGTCACCGTCAGCGCCCTGCCGTCCTGCGCCAGCATGACGGGCACCTCGCCGGGCGCCGCGTGCTTCAGGACGTTGGTCAGGGACTCCTGCACGATCCGGTAGGCCGCCAGCTCCACCGGCGCGGGGAGCGCGCCGGCGCCCCCGGGGCGCTCGTCGCGCAGCACGAAGTCAGAGTGCGGGGCCGCCGCGCGCATCTGCTCCAGGAGCGCGTCCAGGCCGGCCAGCCGCGGAACGGGCGCCGGCTCGCCGTCCTCGCCGGCCGAGTCGCGCAGCAGCCCGATCAGCCGGCGCATCTCCGACAGGCCCTCCACGCTGTTCTCCCGGATCACCGTGAGCGCGTCGCGGGCCGGGCCCTCGTGGCGGTCCAGGGACAGCGCGGCGGTGGAGTGGATGGCGATCGCGGACAGGTGGCCCGCCACCATGTCGTGCAGTTCGCGGGCCATCCGGGCCCGCTCGCGGCCCACCGCCTCCCGGCGGTCCAGCTCGGCGAGGAGCGCGGTCTGCTCCGCGCGCAGCCGTTCGGCGGCGGCCTCGTCGCGGTGCCGGCGCACGATCACGCCCGTCGAGGCGGGGGCCACCGAGACCAGGGCGCCGACCACACCGATCAGCAGGGACTCGGCGACCGGCTGCACCGCCACGGCGGTGGCGGTGAGCGCGGCCGTGGTGAGCACGCTGACGACCGGCACGACCCGGCTCAGCCGCTTCGGCCCGTACAGGACGGCGGCGTACACCAGGTCGGTGAACATCAGCACGGTCACCAGCAGCGAACCGATCACGAAGTCCGCGCAGACGGTGAGTGCGCCGACGACGATCGCGACGCGGGGCGCGGTCCGCCGCAGCAGTTCGCATCCGGCCATGACCACCAGGGGGAGCAGCGGCAGCCAGGGGCGGTCGCCCGCCGGGTGGTTCCCGGAGTGGGTGTAGAGCCCGAACGCCCACATCGCCAGGCCGCCCGCGAGCCCGGAAGCGGCGATCAGCACGTCGTCGCGGTGCGGGCGGCGGGCGGCGGTGGTCGTCATGGGGCCATCCCAGCACGCGGCGCGGGCGGTGCACGTCGGCCGGTGGTCGGAGCCGCCGGGTACACCGAAGGATGCAGCCGGGTCTCGTCAGCGCGGACGACGCACTCCGCCAAGGCGGTGGGGGAGCCTTGCCGCATGCTGGTGACCCTGATCATCGGGTGCGAGATCGCCTTCTGGGTGCTGCTCGGCGCCGGGCTCGCCGTGCGCTACCTGCTGCGCCGGCCCCGGGCCGGAGCGGCGCTGCTGGTGTGCGTGCCCCTGGTGGACGTGGTGCTGCTGGCCGTCGCCGCGGCCGACCTGCGCGAGGGTGGTACGGCCGGTGCCCGGCACGCTCTGGCCGCCGTGTACGTCGGCTTCTCGGCCGGCTACGGCCACTCGGTCGTCCGCCGGGCCGACGCCCGCTTCGCGCACCGCTTCTCGGGCGGGCCCAAGCCGCCGCCCGCGCCGCGGTACGGCAGGGCCCGGGCCGTGCACGAGTGGCGGCTGCTCGGCCGTACCGCGGTGTCCGCGGCCGTCGCCGCCGCCCTGCTGCGACTCGCCGTCCGGCTCGTCGCGGACGCCGGACGCACGGCGGCCCTGCGGGAGTGGCAGGTGCGGATGGTGGCGACGGCCGGGATCCACGCCGTCGTCGCGGCGAGCTACACGCTGTGGCCCAAGCGGGAGCCGGCCGCCCGGCCCCGCGAGTGAGCGGGCGGGGTCAGCGGTTCTCGCCGGGCACCCACAGCACGTCGCCGACCTCCTTGTTGGCCGTGCGGGCCAGGATGAACAGCAGGTCGGACAGCCGGTTGAGGTAGGTGGAGGTGAGCGGGTTCATCGTCTCGCCATGCTCCTCCAGCGCGGCCCACGTGGACCGCTCGGCGCGGCGGACCACCGTGCACGCCTGGTGGAGCAGCGCGGCGCCCGGGGCGCCGCCGGGCAGGATGAAGCTGCGCAGCTTCTCCAGCTCCTCCAGGAAGCGGTCGCAGTCCGCCTCCAGCCGGTCCACATAGGACTGCTCGACGCGCAGCGGCGGGTACTTGGGGTCGGGGACGACGGGCGTCGCGAGGTCGGCGCCGACGTCGAAGAGGTCGTTCTGGACCCGTACGAGGACGGTCGCGACCTCCTGCGGGAGCGCGCCGAGCGCGAGTGCCACGCCGATCGCCGCGTTCGCCTCGTTGGCGTCCGCGTAGGCCGAGATGCGGCTGTCGGTCTTGGCCGTGCGGCTCATGTCGCCGAGGGCGGTGGTGCCGTCGTCCCCGGTCCGCGTGTAGATGCGCGTCAGATTGACCATGTGCCGAGCGTAGTCTCGGCCGCGCCCGGGACGCGCCCCGTGGCGGTGCCGTGGCGGGGGAGCCGGAAGCCGACTCCGGGGGCGGTACCGGTCAAACTGGACGCGGCGGGGCAGCAACTGGGCGCCGGGGCTCCCAACTGTGCGACGAAGGACACAGGGTGACCCGCCTCTCTTCCTGCTGCGCTCCGCTGTGAAGCGACGTTAAGGTCCCGGCAACAGCATCGAGAAGATAGGTGTGTGCCGTGGCGAAGAAGCTCGCCGTCATCGGAGCCGGCCTGATGGGCTCCGGCATCGCGCAGGTGTCCGCACAGGCGGGTTACGAGGTCGTCCTGCGTGACATCACGGACGAGGCGCTGGCCCGCGGCAGGGGCGGTATCGAGGCGTCCTACGAGAAGTTCGTCGCCAAGGGCAAGCTCGCGGCCGAGGACGCGGCCGCCGCGCTCGCGCGCATCACCACCACCACCGACCTGGACGCGGCCGCCGACGCCGACATCGTCGTCGAGGCCGTCTTCGAGAAGATCGAGGTCAAGCAGGAGATCTTCCGCGCCCTCGACAAGATCACCAAGGCGGACGCGGTACTGGCCTCCAACACCTCCGCCATCCCGATCACCAAGATCGCGGCGGTGACCGAGCGCCCGGAGAGCGTGGTCGGCACCCACTTCTTCTCGCCGGTCCCGCTCATGCAGCTGTGCGAGCTGGTCCGCGGCTACAAGACCAGCGACGAGACCCTGGCGCGCGCCAGGGCCTTCGCCGAGGAGATCGGCAAGACGACCATCGTCGTCAACCGGGACGTGGCCGGCTTCGTCACCACCCGGCTGATCGCGGCGCTCGTCGTCGAGGCCACCAAGCTCTACGAGTCGGGCGTCGCCACGGCCGAGGACATCGACGTCGCCTGCAAGCTCGGTTTCGGTCACGCGATGGGCCCGCTGGCGACCGCCGACCTCACGGGTGTCGACATCCTGCTGCACGCCGCCGACAACATCTACACCGAGTCCCAGGACGAGAAGTTCGCCCCGCCGGAGCTCATGCGGCGCATGGTCGACGCGGGCGCGCTCGGCCGCAAGAGCGGCGAGGGCTTCTACCGGTACTGACGGTACGTCAACCCGGCGGGTCCGGCCCGGTGCTGATGACCGGCGGGCTGGGCCCCTCGGACGCCTTCTGTCACTCGCAAGGGTGAATTCGGTATCGGTTCGCTCACAGACGGCAACCTCTTCGTACGACGGACCGTCAGTTACGTAGAACCACGGCAGTTCCACCCATTCACTCCACGGGGAGGCGTAATGCACATCAGGGGCGATCACGCCGAGCTGGTCGTCGGGGGCCGCCTCGACGTCCGCACCGCGGCGGACGCCCGCAAGGTCCTGCACGGCGCGGTGGACGGCGGCCACGGAGATCTCGTGCTCGACCTGACCGAACTCGACTCCTGGGACGCGACCGGCCTGGGCGTCATCATGGGGGCGCACCGCCGCTGCGGCCGCGCGGACCGGCGTCTCGTCCTGCGGGGCGTGCCCGCGCAGATGCAGCGACTTCTGGTCGCCACGCGGCTGCACCGCATCCTGGTCATCGAGGGGGGTATCGCGGCAGAAGCACTGCCGCGGACCTAGCGCACCCACCGGGCGCGCCGATACGGAAGCGGCAACCCCGGACAGATTCGGACGCAAGGGCGGCATGGCCGCCCTGGGCTTCGCACATACTGTGGGAAGGTTTAGGGTTCGGTTCCGGCGTGCCTCAACCCCGTACGCCGAGGAGGGGAGCCGGACCGGTCCAACGGCGGAACCGCGGGCCCGGTGGGGCCCCGCTGCGACGCACATGGGGGCGGAGACTAATGGACCCACACGGACCCGACATGACCGGTGACGAGTACGGCGCACAACAGGACTCCACGAGCTTTGCCGACGCCACGCCGGCCGCGGGCGCGGAGGACGGCACCGCGCCGGCCCCGCGCGGCGGCCGTCCGCCGCGCGACCCGCTCGCCCTCGAGGTCGGGGCGGGCACGGCGGACGGCGACGCGCCACGCGTCGTCGAACTCGTCGTGGGTGACTGCAGGCTGACCCTCAACCCCGTCGACGGCAGCGAGGTCAGCTCCCTCGCCCCGGGCGACCTGCCCGCGCCCGTCCGGCGCGCGGCGGAGGAGCGCGCCACGCTGACCGCCGCCGCCCGGCCGACGGTGCCGCCGGGACCGCACATGCCCCATCTCCCGCTGCTGGAGCGCGAGGAGGAGCGCGAGCGCCTGGTGCGGCTGCTGTCCCGGGGCCGCTCGGTGCGCGTCACCGGGCCCTCCGGCGCCGGCCGCAGCGTGCTGCTCGACGCGGTCGCCGAGGCCTGCGAGGGCCTCGCCCCCGACGGCGTGATCCGGCTCTCCGGCTACCGGCGGACCCCCGGCGACCTGCTCCAGGAGCTCTTCGGCACCGTCTACGACACCGAGGACTACCGCCCCGGCCGCGGCCGTCTGCTGGAGCTGCTGCGCGACGTCGGCGCGGTCGTCGTCCTGGACGACCTGGAGTTCGGCGGCGCATCCCTGGAGGAGCTGCTCGCGGCGGCGCCGGAGTGCGCCTTCGTGCTGTCCGCCACGCCCGACGTGCCGGCCCCCGCCACCGACTCCCTGGTGGAGGAGGTCTTCCTCCCCGGACTGACCCGGGTCGCCTGCCTGGAACTGCTGGAGCTCTCCGCGGGCCGCCCCCTGGTGGAGGAGGAGACCGCCTGGGCGGCCGACCTGTGGTTCGAGTCCGAGGGCCTGCCGCTGCGCTTCGTCCAGGCCGGTGCCCTGCTGCGGCAGCGCGACGCGCTCGGGGCGGAGATCCTCGCGGCCGACGAGTCCGTGTGGGGCGACGTGGACCCGGCGGACGAACTCCCCGTCGACGCGCCCTTCGACGCCGAGCCGGGCGCGTCGGCCTCGCACGTGCCGCTGCCCTCGCTCGCCGAGAGCGCCGCGCCCGCCGCCCTGCTCGCCTCCCGCCTGGGCACCTCGGCACAGGAGGCGCTGCGCTTCGCGGTGGCCCTGGGCGGCGAGTGCCCGCACCAGTCGCACCTGCCGGCACTCGTCGGCGACACCCACGGCGACGCCGCGCTCGGCGAGATCGTGGCCGTCGGGCTCGCCGTCCCCGTAGCCGCACACCACCGCCTCGCGGCGGGCGTGGGCCGGCAACTGGCCCTCGCGGACGGACTGGCCGCCGAGGCCGCCACCGAGGGCTCCCCGCAGGCGCTGGCCGCCGCCCAGCACTACGCCTGGTGGGCCGGGCACCCCTCGGTCACCCCGCGGCGCGTCGCGGCCGAGGCGGAGGCCATCCTGGCCGCCCTGAGCGCCGCCCGCGACGGCGGGCACACGAGCGCCGCCGTGCTCCTGGCCCGTACGGTGGCGCCCGTCCTCGCCGCCGCCATGCACTGGAGCGCGTGGGAGCGCGCGCTGCGCGTCGGCCAGGAGGCCGCCCGGCTCGCCGGGGAGGTGGCCGAGGAGGCGTACTTCCTGCACGAACTCGGCGTCCTGGCGTTGTGCCTCGGCAACCTGGACCGGGCCCGCAGCG
>NZ_JBYIQW010000040.1:0-69399 GCF_057707815.1 Actinacidiphila sp. bgisy160 | reverse complement strand
CTTCGGCCTTTCGGCTTTCGCGCTCCCCGACTTTAGCAGATGCTTTCCGCCGGATTTACCGACCCATCGTGAGGACGCACGTCTCCGTGGCGTTCTCGTCGCGGGGTTGTGCCAACGTACTGGAGCGGGGCACCCCGATGCAAATCGAGGGTGCCCCGCTCCTGGTGGTGCGTCAGACCTCCACGACCACAGGCAGGATCATCGGGCGCCGACGGTAATTGTCGGACACCCACTTGCCGATCGCGCGGCGGATGAGCTGCTGCAGCTGGCGGACCTCGGCGACGCCGTCGGAGGCGGCGCGGGCGAGGGATTCCTCGATCTTCGGGAGGACCTCGCCGAAGGCCTCGTCGTCGATGCCGGAACCGCGGGCCTGGACGTACGGGCCGCCGACGACCTTGCCGGTGGTGCTGTCGACGACGACGAAGACCGAGACGATGCCTTCCTCGCCCAGGATGCGGCGGTCCTTGAGCGAGGTCTCGGTGATGTCGCCGACCGAGAGGCCGTCCACGTACACGTAACCCGCCTGCACCTTGCCGGTGACCTTGGCGACGCCGTCGACGAGGTCGACGACCACCCCGTCCTCGGCGAGGACGCAGCGTTCCTTCGGGATGCCCGTGGCCCGGCCGAGTTCGGCGTTGGCGCGCAGGTGCCGCCACTCGCCGTGGACCGGCATGAGGTTGCGGGGCTTGCAGATGTTGTAGAAGTACAGCAGCTCGCCGGCGGAGGCGTGACCGGAGACGTGCACCCTGGCGTTGCCCTTGTGCACGACGTCGGCGCCCCAGCGGGTCAGGCCGTTGATCACCCGGTACACCGCGTTCTCGTTGCCGGGGATCAGCGAGGAGGCCAGGACCACCGTGTCGCCCTCGACGATGCGGATCTGGTGGTCGCGGTTGGCCATCCGGGACAGGGCCGCCATGGGTTCGCCCTGGGACCCGGTGCACACCAGGACGATCTTCTCGTCGGGGAGGTCGTCGAGCGTCTTGACGTCCACGATGAGACCCGGTGGGACCCGCAGGTAGCCCAGGTCACGGGCGATGCCCATGTTGCGGACCATGGAGCGGCCGATGAAGGCGACCTTGCGCCCGCGCTCGTGGGCGGCGTCCAGGACCTGCTGGATGCGGTGCACGTGGCTGGCGAAGCTGGCCACGATGATCCGCTTCCCGGCCTTGGCGAAGACCTGGCGCAGCACCGGCGAGATGTCCCGCTCGTGCGGGATGAAGCCGGGGACCTCCGCGTTCGTGGAGTCCGAGAGCAGCAGGTCGATGCCCTCCTGTGACAGTCGCGCGAAGGCGTGCAGGTCGGTGAGCCGGCCGTCCAGCGGCAGCTGGTCCATCTTGAAGTCGCCGGTGTGCACGACCATGCCGGCCGGGGTGCGGATGGCGACCGCGAGGGCGTCGGGGATGGAGTGGTTGACCGCCACGAACTCGCAGTCGAAGGGCCCGATGCGCTCCCGCTGCCCCTCGGCGACCTCGAGGGTGTAGGGGCGGATGCGGTGCTCGGCGAGCTTCGCCTCGATGAGGGCGAGGGTCAGCTTCGAACCGATCAGCGGGATGTCGTCCTTCTCCCGCAGGAGGAAGGGGACGGCGCCGATGTGGTCCTCGTGGCCGTGGGTGAGGACGATGCCGACGACGTCGTCCAGGCGGTCACGGATGGAGGTGAAGTCCGGGAGGATCAGGTCGACTCCGGGCTGCTCCTCCTCGGGGAAGAGCACCCCGCAGTCGACGATCAGCAGCCGGCCTCCGTACTCGAAGACCGTCATGTTGCGGCCGATCTCTCCGAGACCACCGAGCGGAGTGATGCGCAGGCCGCGTTCGGGCAGCGCGGGGGGTGGGCCGAGCTCAGGGTGCGGATGGCTCAAAGTATCTCCTCACCACGCACGCCACAGGCCCCGGGCGAGGGCCCGGGGACACCGTGCGCGCATGACAGCGTGCGTTCTGTTTCGTTGTCCTCATGGAGCGATATTCAGTTCTTGAGTCTTTGGCTACAGCTGTACCCCGCCGGCGGCGAGATCCTGCTTCAGCTGCGCCGTGGCCGCCTGGCCGAGCTCCACGAGCGGGAGCCGGAGCGGGCCGCCGGGCAGCCCCTGCAGGTTCAGGGCGGCCTTGGTGGTGATGACGCCCTGGGTACGGAAGACGCCGGTGAAGACCGGGAGCAGCTTCTGGTGGATCTCGGTCGCCTTGTGGATGTCACCCGAGAGATACGCCTCGAGCAGGGCCCGGAGCTCAGGGCTGACCAGATGCCCCACGACGGAGACGAAGCCGACGGCGCCGACGGACAGCAGCGGCAGGTTGAGCATGTCGTCGCCGGAGTACCAGGCGAGGCCGCTGCGGCTTATGGCCCAGCTCGCGGCGCCGAGGTCGCCCTTGGCGTCCTTGTTGGCCACGATCCGGGGGTGCTCGGCGAGCCGGACGAGCGTCTCGGTCTCGATGGGGACGCCGCTGCGGCCGGGGATGTCGTAGAGCATCACCGGCAGGCCGGTGGCGTCCGCGACGGCGGTGAAGTGCCGGTACAGGCCCTCCTGGGGGGGCTTGTTGTAGTACGGCGTCACCGCGAGCAGGCCGTGGGCTCCGGCTCGCTCCGCCTGACGGGCCAGCTCGACGGTGTGGTGGGTGTCGTTGGTGCCGACGCCGGCCACGACGAACGCGCGATCGCCCACCGCTTCCAGTACGGCCCGGACGAGCTGCTCTTTCTCCACGTCGCTGGTGGTCGGCGACTCACCGGTGGTGCCGTTGACGACCAGGCCGTCGTTGCCTGCCTCGACGAGGTGGGCGGCGAGCTGCTGCGCGCCGTCGAGGTCGAGGGCGCCGTCCGCGGTGAACGGCGTGACCATTGCGGTCAGGACCCGCCCGAAGGGGGTCTGCGGGGTGGAGGTCGGAGCCATGAGTCCAACGCTACTCGGTGCCGGTGCCGGGATACCCCCTCGGGACCTGCGATGAGGACTCCGGCGCTGCCTGCTCGGGGGTTCAAGCAGCACCGGAATCCGTTTCTGAAGACTAGACGAATTGCATGAAACCCGGCAATCGGAAGATTCCGGATGAGTGGTGACCTGCTACGGAGCGATCCGGCCGTTGGCGTTGAAGGCGGCGTGGGTGAGCGGCATGAGCTTCGCCCATTCGGCTTCCATCCGCTCCCCGACCATCTCGATCTCCCGCTGCGGGAAGGACGGGACCTTGGCGAGCTCGTGCTGGGTGCGCAGACCGAGAAAGTGCATCAGCGATCGGGCGTTGCAGGTGGCGTACATCGACGAGAACAGACCTACGG
This sequence comes from Actinacidiphila sp. bgisy160, assembly GCF_057707815.1. Lineage (NCBI taxonomy): Bacteria > Bacillati > Actinomycetota > Actinomycetes > Kitasatosporales > Streptomycetaceae > Actinacidiphila > Actinacidiphila sp. bgisy160. Next base: position 66,138 of record NZ_JBYIQW010000040.1, on the reverse strand, counting down.
GCAGGGTGGCCCGGGCGACCTCGCGGGCGACGCCGGCCGTCAGCATCTTCTGGTACGCGTCGTAGGACTGCCGGTAGGAGGCCTCCATGGCGTCCGTCACCGCGCGGTGCTGCTCGGGGGAGCCGTGTACGAACTCGTACTTCCCTGGGCGGCCCTGCTGCACCAGCTTGCGCTCGGTGGACGGCACGTAGAAGACCGGCTGCAGCTCACGGTAGCGCCCCGACTCCTCATTGTATGAGTTGTGCACGACAAAACCATCCGCGATGAAGTTGTGGTGCGGCGGCGGCATGGAGATGTCATAGGTCATCTCCTCCCCGTCCGGAACGACGGAGACAACGCCCTCCCAGCGCACACCGTTCCGCAGGGCGCGGCGGCGCACTCCGATCGGCACGCCTTCGCCGTCGGTCTTCCGCCGGCGACACGACGTGCAGGCCGGTCGCAGGTTCGAGACGTCGAGCGCCTTGGTCAGATCGGTGTCCACGGGGATGACATGGTCCAGTTCCAGATCCTTCGCCTCGAACTTCTCCTCGCAGATGTAGCAGAGGTCGATGGGTGCGACGAGAGCGGCCCGCTGCTCGGTGGTCCAGATCTGAATCCCTTCGCGCAGGCGCTTCGGGATACCGACCCGCTCGCCGACCTCCACACGGCCGAGCCGCCCGACGCGGTCACCGGCGCGCAGGTCGCCGGCGCGAACCCAGCCGTCCGGGGTCCACACACGGTGGTCCGCGGTGCACCGCAGAGCCTTGCCGTCGGTCGTGGAGACCTTGATGATCGGCTTCACGCCGGACTCGAAGACGTCGACCATGGCCGCCTTCTCCGCCAGCCCTGTGTCCAGGTTGATCGTGTCGGCCAGGAGGTTCTGGCAGGACTTCAGCCGGCGAGTGCGCCCCATGGAGTCGGTCACACCGATCTTCCAGTCCCGGTGGATGTCCGCGATGCGTTTGGCCTTGCCGCTCTTGCCGGCACCGACGCGGATCATGGCATCACCCGGCAGACACCAGCCGACCCGGTGCCGCATGAACTCGCGGAAGACGAAGATCGGGGCGCTGATGAAGAAGGTCATCGAGTTGTGCTCGAAGGGGCTGCCATGGCGGTCCCGCATGAGGTAGTTGATCAGGCCCTTGGAGCGCTCCGGGTCCTTCGTCAGCTCCGCCAGGGACTGCTCGCCCGCCGTGGACACCCGGGCGGCCCACAACACGTCCGAGTCGGCGGCGCTGTGCTTGACGAGCTCGACGGTCACGTCGTCGCGGAACTGCACGGAATCGTCGGCGGAGGTGTCGGTCACCGGGCGTCCTTCCTCACGGAGCTGGGGGCGGCGCCCAGCCTATGCGTCCGCTCCGAGATCGCCCGACACCCGTCGACACCGGCCCCACCCCCCGCAAAGCGGAGCAAGGCAGACGACCGGCGGACCTCTGCTGGCCGGTCCCGGCGGCTCCCGCTAGCCTCACCGATGTGTCTCTGCCCTTCCTCGCCGCCGACAGCGGCCACGACGAGTACGCCGCGGACGCCGCCCTTCCGCACCGGGTCCAGGACGGGTGGATCCGTCCCTACCGCCCGGGGCCCTGGAGGGTGGCCGCGGCGGCGATGCTGCTGATGCTCGCCTCGTACCTGCTCTTCGCGGCAGTGATCATGGGGCTCGCGGGCAACGGGGCCGGGGTGGCCGCGACGATCGGCGCCGCCGTGCTGGCCATCGGCTGCGCGCTGCGCCTGCTGCGCGTGGGCTTCTGGGTCAGCACGCGCGGGCTGCGGCAGGTCGGGCTCTTCTACACCACGACGCTGCCGTGGAACCGGGTCGGCGCCGTCCGTACCGCCCAGCAGCCGGTGAAGTGGCTGGGGCTGCCCCGGACCGTCCAGGGCCAGGCCTTGGTCGTCACGCGGGCGGACGGCGACCGGCTGCGACCGCTGCTCACCGACCACAACGCGGACTTCCTGGGCCGTACGGAGGCCTTCGACCAGGCCGCCGACGCCATAGAGGGCTGGGCCGCCGAGTTCGGCCGCTAGGAGCCCAGCGCTCCCCGGGCGGTGGCCGGCCGGTGGCGGGCGATCGGATTCTCCAGTTCGCCGACGAGCTGGAGGGCACCGGAGGGGTCGGCGAGGTCGACCATCTGCCGGTTGTCGCGCAGCTGGAGCCGGTTGAGGCAGGACAGCGCAAAGGTGTCGGTGAACAGGTCGTACCGCGCGAACCGGCCGGCCAGGTGCGGGACCGCGCGCTGGTAGCCGGCCGCGCACTCGGCGACGGTGCGCCAGAAGGCGTCCTCATCGAGGATGCCCTCGTCGTCGAGGATGCCGCCCAGGAAGCGGAAGAAGCAGTCGAAGACGTCCGTGAAGATCGACAGCAGCCGCATGTCCTCGGGGACCTCGGCGCGGACGCGCCGGACCGCGGGCGGCAGGTCCGCCTCGGGGTCCATGACGCAGATCTCCTCGGCGATGTCCTTGAGGACCGCCCGTTCCACGACGCCCTTCTCGTCCAGGACGAGGATGACGTTCTCGCCGTGCGGCATGAAGACCAGGTCGTACGCGTAGAAGCAGTGCAGCAGCGGGGTCAGGTACGCCTCCAGCCAGCGGCGCAGCCAGTCCTGCGGGGTGAGGCCGGACTCCGCGACGAGGGCGCCGGCGAAGGAGCGTCCGTCCGCGTCGGCGTGGAGCAGGGACGCCATGGTGACCAGGCGCCGGCCGGGCTCCAGCCCCGCGACCGGGCTCTCCCGCCAGAGGGCGGCGAGCATCTTGCGGTACGGGGAGTGGCGGTCGGTCGCGGCCTCGTACCGGCGGTGGCGGTAGCCGACGGCGGCGTGCTCGCGGATGATCGACAGACGGGTGGCCTTGAGGACGGCGTCGCGGTCGATGAGGTCGGCCAGCCAGTCGTTGATGGCCGGGGTGGCCTCCATGTAGGCGGCGGACAGGCCGCGTGTGAAGCCCATGTTGAGCACGGACAGGGCCGTCTTGACGTAGTGCTTCCCGGGGTGGCTGATGTTGAAGAAGGTGCGGACGGACTGCTGGGCGAGGTAGTCGTCGTCGCCCGGGCCGAGGAGGACCAGGCGCCGGGCGGCGAGTTCGCCGGCGAACGTGACGGAGAGCTTGTTCCACCACTGCCAGGGGTGGACGGGGATGAGCACGTGGTCGTCGGGGTCCAGGCCGAGGTCGCGCAGGGTGGCGGCGAAGCGGGCCAGGACGTCCTCGCCGAGTTCGGCGCGCACCAGCCGGTCGTAGTCGGTGTCCGCGCAGTGGGTGAAGGTGGCGTGGTCGCGGTGGGCGGCGAGCCAGATCAGCCGGACCGGTGCCGCGGCCTCGGGGGCGTACGCGTGGTATTCGTGGATGCCGAAGCCGAGGCGGCCGTTGTTGGCGACGAAGCAGGGGTGGCCCTCGGTCATCGAGGTCTCGACGGTCTGGAAGTCGGCCCGGGCGAGCTCGGCGACGGTGGGGCGGGGACCGGAGAGCTTGTAGGCGGTGCCGGAGAGGGTGGAGCCGATCTCCTCCAGGTACACCGGAAGGACCTCGTCGGACAGGCCGAGGGCGGTGCGCAGTTCGATGACGAAGTCGATCGCGTCCAGCGGGAGTTCGGCGCCGTCGCGGTGACAGGTGATGCTGCCGGCGTCGACCAGCCAGTGGTCGAGGGTGAGGACGCGGGCGGCGAAACGGTACTCGGTGGCGCCGTCGTCGCTGGTGACGGTGTAGCGGCCCGGTGCGGTCCGCACGGGCGCCAGGAGCCGCTCGTGGGTGAACTCGGCGAGGGCCTTGCGTATGAGCAGGCGGCCCGCGCGGTCCCACAGCTCGGGGGTGAGATGGGCGACGGCGTCGCGGGCGGCGCCGGCTGCGGCTGTCGCGGTCATGCGGTTGCTCCTCGGGACGTCCGGCCGGCCTGGGTGGCCAGGAACTGCTCGCGGGTGCAGGTGCTGAGCAGCGCTTCCTTCTCGGGCTTGGTGATCGGGCCGACGGTCTCGAAACCGACGGCGGCGTTGAGGGCGTGGACGGCGGTGTTGCGGAGGTCGGGTTCGACGACGACGCGGCGATGGGCGGGGGCGTCGAGGAGGAAGGCCATGACGGTGGTGATCACGGCGAGGGTGAAGCCGTGCACGGGGGTGTCGGTGGGGGCGCACAGGAAGTGCATGCCGACGTCGCCGTCCCGGGCTTCGTAGAGACCGGCCAGTTCGACGTGCCGGGGGTCGTAGCGCTCGACGAGGAAGGCGGGGCGGCCGTCGTGGAGGCCGACGAAGGCGTCGTGGTACGGGTGCTCGGCGATCTTGCCGTACTCGTACGCGACCGTCGCCGGGTCCGCGTCCTGCATCATCCAGTACGCGGACTTGGGGTCGGTGACCCAGCCGTGCAGCAGCCCGGCGTCGCCCTCGGGGTCCAGCGGGCGCAGCGCGAAGGTGCCCAGGCGCTCGTCGGTGCGGGAGTACAGGGGGGTGGCGACGGTCATGCGGCGGCTCCGGCGGGGGCGCCGAACTCCTGGAAGGCGATGGACCTCTCCAGGGGGTAGACCTCGCGGCCGGTCAGCTCGCGGATGATCCAGGAGTTGCGGTAGGGGCCCATGCCGAGGTCGGGTGAGGTGATGCTGTGGGTGTGGGTGCCGCCGTTCTGCAGGAAGACGCCGCGGCCGGTGGTGTCGATGCTGTAGTTGCGGGCGACGTCGAAGCGGCCGTGGCGGTCCCGGCGGAGGCGGTCGTGGACGGGCTCCAGGAAGGCGGGGACGCGGTACCGGTATCCGGTGGCCAGGACCAGGCCCTGGGTCTCGAGGGTGAAGTCGCGCTCCTGCTCGACGTGGCGCAGGCCGAGGGTGTACGTCCCGGCGGTCTCGTCGTAGGACGCGCCGGTCAGGGCGGTGTTGGTCATCAGCCGGGTGGGGACCGGGCCGCGCACGCTCTTTCGGTAGAGCAGGTCGAAGATGCCGTTGATGAGGTCGGCGTCGATGCCCTTGAACAGGCCCTTCTGCTCGGCCTCCACGCGGTAACGGGTGTCCTCGGGAAGGGCGTGGAAGTAGTCCACGTACTCGGGCGAGGTCATCTCCAGGGTGAGCTTGGTGTACTCCAGCGGGAAGAACCGCGGGGAGCGGGTGACCCAGTTGAGGCGGTAGCCGCCGGTGCCGGTGCCGGCGAGGAGGTCGTAGTAGATCTCGGCGGCGCTCTGGCCGCTGCCGACCACGGTGACGGACTGCTTGGCCTGGAGGGCGGCCTTGGCCTCCAGATAGCCGGAGTTGTGGACGAGGTCGCCGCCCAGGCCGCGGCAGGCCTCGGGGACGTACGGCGGGGTGCCGGTGCCGAGCACCAGGTGACGGGCGCGGTGGGTGGTGGTGCCGCCGTCGGCGTGGCGGGCGTGGACGGTGTAGAGGCCCTCCTTCTCGTCGTACTCGACACGGGTCGCCTCGTGGCCGAAGCGGACGTTGCCGAGCTTGCCGGCCGCCCAGCGGCAGTAGGCGTTGTACTCCTCGCGAACGGGATGGAAGTGCTCGCGGATGTAGAAGGAGTACAGCCGTCCGGACTCCTTGAGGTAGTTCAGGAAGGAGAACGGGGAGGTGGGGTCGGCCAGGGTGACGAGGTCGGCCATGAAGGGCGTCTGGAGGGTGGCGAAGTCCAGCAGCATGCCGGGATGCCAGTCGAAGCCGGGCTTGCTGTCCAGGAAGAGGCCGTCGAGGTCGTCGAGGGGGGCGGTCAGGCAGGCCAGGCCCAGGTTGTAGGGGCCGAGTCCGATGCCGATGAAGTCATGGGTGGGCATGGGGGCGCTCCATGGGGTGACGAGGGGGTCGGGTTCAGCCGGCTCGGCGCTCGGGCACGGCACCCGGGCCGGTGCCGGTGCCGTCCAGATGACGGCGGGCGTGCCCGGCGAGCAGGTCGAGGACGTGGGCGATGTCGGCCGTCGACGTCTCGGGGTTGAGCAGCGTGAACTTCAGGTAGTGGTGGCCGTCGACCGTGGTGCCGGCCACGACGCCCTCGCCGGAGGCGGCCAGGGCCTCACGGGCGTGCAGGTTGGCCTCGTCCGCGCGGGCGCGGGCGGGCCCGTCCGGCGGGAGGTGGCGGAAGACGAGGGTGCTGAGCTGGGACTTGGTGACGACCTCGAAGCGGGGATCGGCGTCGAGCAGCCGCCAGGCCTGCTCGGCGCGGTCGCAGACCTCGTCGAAGAGCGCGCCGACGGCGTCCGGGCCCATGATGCGCAGGGTGAGCCAGAGCTTGAGGGCGTCGAAGCGGCGGGTGGTCTGGACGCTCTTGTCGACCTGGTTGGGGACCTTCTCCGCGGTGCGCGCGGGGTTGAGGTAGTCGGCGTGGTACGTCGCGTGGCGCAGCGTCGCCCGGTCGCGGACCAGCAGGGCACCGGAACTGACCGGCTGGAAGAAGGACTTGTGATAGTCGACGGTGACGGAGTCGGCGCGCTCGATGCCGTCCAGCAGGTGCCGGCGGGTCTGCGAGACCAGCAGGCCGCAACCGTAGGCGGCGTCGACGTGCAGCCATGTCCCGGCCCGGGCGCACAGGTCGGCGATGGGCCGCAGGGGGTCGACGGAGCCGAAGTCGGTGGTACCGGCGGTGGCCACCACGGCCATGAGGACGAGGTCCTCGCGCTTGCAGCGTTCGATCTCACGGGCGAGGGCGGCCGGGCGCATCCTGCGTTCGCGGTCGGTCTCGACGGTGATGACGGCGTCGGGTCCGAGGCCGAGCATCTTGGCGGATTTCTCGACGCTGAAGTGGCCGGCCTCGGAGGCGATGATCCGCAGTCGCGGGAGGAGCTCGTGCTTCCCGGCCGGGACCGGGGAGTTCTCGGCCGCGCGGATGCATGCCTCCTCGCGGGCGAGCAGCAGGGCCTGGAAGTTGGACTGGCTGCCGCCGCTGGTGAAGATGCCGTCGGCGTCCTCGCCGAGGCCGATGCGGTCGGCGGTCCAGTCGACGAGGCGGCGTTCGATGAGGGTGCCGCCGGCGCTCTGGTCCCAGGTGTCGAGGGAGGAGTTGACGGCGGTGAGCACGGCCTCGCCGAGCAGGGCGGGGATGACGACCGGGCAGTTGAGGTGGGCCAGGTAGCGCGGGTGGTGGAAGTACACCGCGTCGCGCAGGTAGACCTCGTCGAGTTCGTCGAGCGCCGCACCGGGGTCGCCGAGCGGGGTGTCGAGGTCGATGCCGGAGATCCGGGGGGCGAGCCTGTCGGGGGTGATGCCGGTGAACGGCCGCTCGGTGGCGGCGATGCGGCCGGCGACCCGGCGGATTCCCTGGGTGAGGGAGCCGCGGTAGCGGTCGAGGTTGCGCTCGTTGAACAGGTGCGCCCGTGCAGCGCCGCCGCCGCCGGCGGGGGCTGCCGCTGCGGTCCGGTCCTCGTCGGTGGGGGCGAGGAAGCTCATGGTGGTCCTCTCGTGGGGGGGTGTCGGCCGTGGGCCCCGGGTGGGGTGCCGGCCTCGCCGTCACCCTCGGCTCAGTGGCCGACGAAGAAGCGCGCGCACATCAGGTGGCGGTGCAGGGTGCGGACGGCTCCGAGGAGGCCTGGTACACCGGGGCGGTGCGCTCGGAAGGTGCGGGACCGCAGCCCGCCGCGGGCGCCGGGACCGTGGCCGGCTACGGGGGGAACCCGTCGCCGGGCTCACCTCGGCGGTGACTGCGCTCAGCCGTGGGTCAGGTGAGCTTCTTGGCGTTCCGGATCGCCTTGGCCAGGTCCTCCAGCAGGGGCGCTGCGCCGGCCCAGGAGAAGCGGGGGACGGCGTCCCAGGGGGCGATCTGGCCGGCCTTGACGGCGGGCAGCTTCTTCCAGGCGGGCTTGGCCTGGAGCGCCTCGGGCTGCAGGGCCGTGTTGCGGGAGTCGAGCAGGATCAGGTCCGCGTCGTACTTGTCCGCGTTCTCCCAGCTGAGGCTCTCGTAGTAGTCGCCGCCGTCGGTCTTCTCCGGGACGATGACGTCCACGCCCAGGGACTTGAAGTACATGAGGTCGGAGCTGACCCCGGGGTTGGAGACGTAGAAGAGGTCCGCGGCGCCGGAGGCGGCCAGCACCTTGATGCCGCCGCTCGCCTTGGCGGCCTGGCGAAGCGTCTCGGCGGCCTTCTCGAAGCGGGCCTTGGCCGCGGTGACCTTGGCGGCCTTCAGGTCGGCGCCGAGGGACTCGGCGAGCTCGGCGTAGCGCTGGACCGGCTCGGTCAGGGGGACCCGGCCCGTGGTGACGGCCACACTCGGGGCGAGCTCGAGGATCTTGTCCTTGCTCTCGTCCGGGACGTACCAGAGGGCGTCCGGGTCGTACATGTGCGTGACGAGGAGGTCCGGGCGCAGGGCCGCGTACTTCTCGACGCTGAACTCGCCCCAGACGTTGCCGAGGATCTCGACCTCGGCGACGTCGAGGTCGCCGGCCTGCTTCTCGGGGGTGCCGTCCGCCTCCTTGGTCTCGCCGAAGACGCCGACGATCTCCTTGCCGAGGCCGAAGTCGACCAGGGCGGCGGCGGTGCCGGTGAAGGCGACGATGCGCCGGGGGGTGGCCTTCGCCGTGACCTTGGTCTTGCGGTCGTCGGTGAAGGACCACGGGCCGCTGCCGGTGCCGGTCCTGACGGATGCCTTGTCGCCACCGCCGGAACCGCACGCGGCGAGCAACGCGCCGAGGCCCAGGGCACCGCCGGCGGCGAGCATGCCTCGGCGGCTGGGGCGGGGGTCTGCGTCGATGGGCATGAGGGTGCCTACTTTCGAGCGAAGTACGAGAACAGGGGGAGTCACCGGCCGACGGTCTAACTTAGGTTACCCTAACCTAAGTTATGAATCAGTCGTCAAGAGCCACCCAGGCGCCGGCACCAGGAGGCCGTCCGTGAACCCCATCAACCCCTCTGTTCCGGAGGGGAGTTCGAAGTCCGAACCGGCTGTGCCGACGGCGCCGACCGCGGCCGGCGCGAACCGGGCCGGGCACTCCCGGCTGCTGCCGAGGATCGCCGGGCTGCTCGCCTCCCTGCTGCTCCTGCTGCTCGTGCTCGGCGCCGGCGTCGCGGTGGGCGCCAAGGCGCTCTCCCCTCAGGAGGTGTGGCAGGGGCTCACCGACAGCGACTCGCCCGCGTACACCGTCGTGCATGAGATGCGGCTGCCGCGCACCCTGCTCGGCCTGCTGGCCGGCACCGCCCTCGGCGTCTCGGGTGCCCTCATGCAGGCGCTCACCCGCAATCCGCTGGCCGACCCCGGACTGCTCGGCATCAACGCCGGCGCGTCGGCGGCGGTGGTCACCGCCATCGCCTTCGCCGGGCTGAGCAGTTTCACCGGTTACGTGTGGTTCGCCTTCGCGGGCGCCGCGATCGTGTCGGTGCTGGTGTACGCCGTCGGCGGCGGGCGGGGGGCGACCCCGGCGCGGCTGGCGCTGGCGGGCACCGCGGTCAACGCGGCCCTGTTCTCCTGTGTCAACGCCGTCATGCTGCTGGACTCGGCCGCCCTGGAGCGCATGCGCTTCTGGACGGTCGGCTCGCTGGCCGGCGCCGACATGACCACGGTGGTCCGGCTGACGCCCTTCGTCGCCGCCGGGCTGCTGCCGGCACTCGCCCTGGGACGGCCGCTGAACGCGCTGACCCTCGGCGACGACGCCGCCCGCGCGCTGGGCGCCCGTCCGGCCCGTACCCGCGCGGCGGTCATCGTCGCGGTGACGTTGCTGTGCGGGGCGGCGACGGCCGCCTGTGGGCCGCTGGTGTTCGTCGGGCTGATGGTGCCGCACCTCGTCCGGGCCCTGACCGGGCCGGACCAGCGGTGGATGCTGCCCTACAGCGCGTTGCTGGCCCCCGTGGTGCTGCTGGGCGCGGACGTGCTGGGGCGGGTCGTCGCCCGGCCGTCGGAACTGCAGGTCGGCGTGGTCACCGCCGTCGTGGGCGGGCCGTTCTTCCTCTACTTCGTACGTCGGCGGAAGGTGGCGGCCGCATGAGCGTCCTGCGGTACGGAACCCGGTCGGTGCGCCTGCGGCCGCGCGCGGCGCTGGTCGGCGCGGGATGCGCGCTGCTCGCGCTCGCGGTGGGCGTCCTCGCGATCGGCACCGGCGACTATCCGCTGGCCCCCGGGGACGTGCTGCGCACGCTCGCCGGGAACGGCGCCCCCGCCGACGACTTCATCGTCAACGAGCTGCGGCTGCCGCGCGTGGTGACCGCGCTGCTCACCGGTGCGGCCCTGGCGCTGGCCGGCGCCGTCTTCCAGTCGGTGGTCCGCAACCCACTGGGCAGCCCCGACGTGCTGGGCTTCACCCAGGGCGCGACGACCGGGGCACTGGTCGTGGTCGTCACCGGCGGCGGGAGCACGGCGCTCGCCTGCGGAGCGGTCACCGGCGGCGCGGTCACCGGCGTCCTGGTCTACGCGCTGGCCTGGCGGCGGGGCGTGCACGGCCGGCGGCTCGTGCTGGTCGGCATCGGCGTCTCGGCGATCCTCACCGGCATCAACGGATACCTGCTCACCAAGGGGCAGTTGATGGACGCCGCCCGGGCACTGCTGTGGATGACCGGCAGCCTCGACGGCCGCGGCCGGCGGGACTGCGGACCGCTGCTCGCTGCGATGGCGGTGCTGGTGCCCGTGGTGCTGCTCGGCTGCGGCCGGGGCCTGCGGATCATGGAGATGGGCGACGACGCCGCGTACGCGCTCGGGGTGCGCGTCCAGCGCGTCCGGCTGGTACTGCTGGCCTCCGCGGTGCTGCTGGCCTCCTTCGCGGCCGCCGCGGCCGGGCCCGTCGCTTTCGTGGCGCTGACCGCGCCCCAGCTGGCCCGCCGGCTGACCCGGACGCCGGGGCCGAACCTGCTGCCCTCGCTGTGCACGGGCGCCGTGCTGATGGTGGCGGCGGACTGGGCGGCGCAGTCGGTCTTCCCCGGTCGGCAGCTGCCGGTGGGTGTGGTGACGGGGGTGCTGGGCGGGAGCTACCTCGTGTGGCTGCTCGCGACGGAACGCAAGGCAGGACGGATATGACGACGGCCAACGACACGACCCGGCTCGGCGGGGAGGCGCTCACGCTCGCCTACGACCGGCGCACCATCGCCGAGGGGCTGAGCGTGGCGGTTCCGGACGCCTCCTTCACGGTGATCGTCGGACCCAACGCCTGCGGGAAGTCCACCTTGTTGCGCGCCCTGTCGCGGACCCTGAAGCCGGTGGCCGGCACGGTGCTGCTGGACGGGCAGGACATCGGCAGGCTCCCGGCCAAGCAGGTGGCCCGCACACTGGGGCTGCTGCCGCAGACGTCGGTGGCGCCGGAGGGCATCACGGTCGCCGACCTCGTCGCGCGCGGCCGCTATCCGCACCAGGGCCTGCTGCGGCAGTGGTCCCGGGAGGACGAACGGATCGTCGCGCAGTCGATGGCTGCCACCGGCGTCGCGGACCTGGCGGAACGCGCCGTCGACGAGCTGTCGGGCGGACAGCGGCAGCGGGTGTGGATCGCGATGGCCCTGGCGCAGCAGACGCCCCTGCTGCTGCTCGACGAGCCGACGACGTACCTGGACATCACGCACCAGTTGGAGGTCCTCGACCTGTGCGCGCGGCTGTACGAGGAGGGCCGCACGGTCGTCGCCGTCCTCCACGACCTCAACCACGCGGCGCGGTACGCCACGCACCTCATCGCGATGCGGGACGGCCGCGTGGTCGCCGAGGGCGCACCGTCCGACGTGGTCACCGAGGCCCTGGTGCAGGAGGTCTTCCGGCTGCGCTGCCGCGTGATCGACGACCCCGAGACGGGCACCCCCCTCGTCGTCCCCACCGCCCGCCAACCCCTGCGGGGCGCCACGCCGTGACCCGGCACGGGCCCGGGCCGTGCCGGGCCGACAGCCCGCCGCAGCAGCGCGATGGCCCCGTGACGCCGCGCCGTTGGGCGCTGTGCGGGCGACAGACGAGCGTCATCGGGTGTTCGCCTGGGGCTGTTAGCGTCCGGCCGACCCGGCCCGCCGAGGACCTGGAGCGACTCTTGCTCGCACCGCCCCACCCGAACACGCTCCTCAGCCATCCTGGGCCACTGCCCGCGCTGGAACCGCTGCGGGGCCGGACCGTCGTCGTGAAGTTCGGCGGGCACGCCATGACCGACGCGCCGTTGCTGCGTTCCTTCGCCGAGGACGTGGTGCGGCTGCGGCAAACCGGGGTGCGGGCCGTCGTGGTGCACGGGGGCGGTCCGCAGATCAGCGCGCAGCTGGAGCGGCTCGGCGTGCCGGCGCGCTTCCTGGGCGGGCAGCGTGTCACCACCCCGGAGACGCTGGACGTGGTGCGGATGGTGCTCGCCGGGAAGGTGCAGCGGGAGCTGGTGCGGCTGATCAACGAGCACGGCCCGTACGCCGTCGGGATCACCGGCGAGGACGCGCACACCCTCACCGCGGTGCGCAGGTACGCCGAGGTCGGCGGGGAGCTGATGGACATCGGCCTGGTCGGGGAGGTGACGGAGGTCAGCACCGCGGCCCTGGACGTGCTGCTGGACCACGGCCACGTCCCTGTGGTGTCACCGCTCGCCCGCGGGACGGACGGCGAGGTCTACAACGTCAACGCGGACGCGGCAGCCGGCGCGCTCGCCGTCGCGCTGGGCGCGGAGTCCCTGATGGTGCTGACCGGCGTACCGGGGCTGTACGCGGACTGGCCGCGCCGGGAGCGGGTGCTGGACCGGCTCACCGCCACCGAACTGGAACTGATGCTGCCCTCGCTCGGGGGCGGCATGGTGCCGAAGATGGAGAGCTGCCTGCGCGCGGTCCGCGCCGGTGTCCGAACCGCGCGGGTGCTGGACGGGCGTGCCCCGCACGTCCTGCTGCGGGCGCTGACCGGCGCCCCCGGGGAGACCGGGACGACCGTCCTGCCGGGCTGAGCCCGGACCCGCTCAGCGGGTCTGCGGCGCCTTCCCGCGCAGGGCGATCGCCCGCTGCATGGCCTTGCGCGCCCGCGGGGTGTCGCGGGCGTCGTGGTAGGCGACCGCGAGCCGGAACCACGTCCGCCAGTCCTCCGGCGCGGCTTCCGTCTCGGCCTTGCGCCGGGCGAAGACCGCGTCGGCGGAGGCCCGGTCCACGCGACCGCTCGGGGTGCGGACCAGTTCGTCCTCCGGCAGTCCGCCCTCGGCCTCCAGTTCCCTGGCCAGCCGGTCCGCGTTGCGCGCGAACTGCGTCGTACGGACCAGGAACCACACGCCGACCAGCGGCAGCACGAGCACGGCCACGCCGAGGACCACCGTGACCGGGCGGCCGTCCTGGATCAGCCAGACGCCGCGGGCGCCGGCCAGCACGAAGTAGACGACCAGGACGGCCGCGAGGACGAAGTAGGTGATCTTTGCGCGCATGGTGGTCGAACCGGCTCCAGTCTGTGTCTCTCGGTCGGTCAGTCGAGGTCCATGAAGTGCTCCAGGCCGAAGGTCAGCCCCGGCGTGGAGACGATCCTGCGCACGCCGAGCAGTACGCCCGGCATGAAGGAACCGCGGTTCATGGAGTCGTGACGGATGGTGAGTACCTCGCCGGCGTCGCCGAAGAGCACCTCCTGGTGGGCGACGAGACCGCGCAGCCGTACCGCGTGCACGGGCACGCCCTCGACGTCGGCGCCGCGCGCGCCGTCCAGGGCGGTCGCGGTGGCGTCCGGCTGCTCGCCGAGCCCGGCCTCGCGGCGGGCGTCGGCGATGAGCTGCGCGGTGCGGACGGCGGTGCCGCTGGGGGCGTCGACCTTGTCCGGGTGGTGGAGTTCGACGATCTCCGCGGACTCGTAGAAGCGGGCCGCCTGGCGGGCGAAGCGCATGGCCAGAACCGCGCCGATGCCGAAGTTCGGCGCGATGAGTACACCGGTGCCCGGCGCCGCGCCGAGCCAGCCGCGCAGGGTGTCCAGGCGCTCGTCGGTCCAGCCGGTGGTGCCGACGACCGCGTGGATGCCGTGCCGCAGGCAGAAGTCGAGGTTGCCCATGACCGAGCCGGGGGTGGTCAGTTCCACCGCGACCTGGGCCTCGTTCTCGGCCATGACCTCCAGCTTGTCCTCGCGGCCGATCGCCGCCACCAGCTCCAGGTCGTCCGCGGCCTCGACGGCCTTGACCGCCTCGGCGCCCATGCGGCCCCGGGCCCCGATCACACCCACGCGGATCTTGCTCATCGTTCCAGTCCTCCGGTCCAGACGTTCGAGACGGTCGGTACGGCTCAGGCTCGGGCTCAGGCGACGGACTCGTGCAGTCGAGCGGCCTGCCGGTCCTTCAGCGGGCCTATGACGGCCAGTGAGGGACGCTGTCCCAAGACATCGCGGGCGACCGCGCGCACCTCGTCGGGTGTGACCGCGGCGATCCGCTCCAGTGTGGCGTCCACCGACATCTGCTCGCCCCAGCAGAGCTCGCTCTTGCCGATCCGGTTCATGAGCGCGCCGGTGTCCTCCAGGCTGAGTACGGTCGAGCCGGAGAACTGGCCGATGGCGCGGCGCAGTTCCTCGTCGCTCAGCCCGTGTTCGGCGACCTGGTGCAGCTCCTCGCGGCAGATCTTGAGGACTTCGTGGACGCGGCGCGGCTGGCAGCCGGCGTACACGCCGAACAGGCCGCAGTCCGCGAAGGACGAGGTGTACGAGTAGACGCTGTAGGCGAGGCCGCGCTTCTCGCGGACCTCCTGGAACAGCCGGGAGCTCATGCCGCCGCCGAGCGCGGTGTTGAGCACGCCCAGCGCCCAGCGCCGGTCGTCGTGCCGGGACAGCCCCGGCACGCCGAGCACGACGTGTGCCTGCTCGGTACGGCGCTCCAGCAGCTCGACCCTGCCCTGGCCGCGGATCGTGCGAACGCCGCCGCGCGGGGCGCGGGGCACGGCGTCCGTGTCGCGGAGGGCGCCCGCGTCCTCGAAGGCCTTGCGGACCTGGCGGACGACGGTGGCGTGGTCGATGTTGCCCGCGGCGGCGACGACCAGCCGCGTCGGGTCGTAGTGCTTCCGGTAGAAGCGGGCGACCTGGTCGCGGGTGAGGGCGTTGATGGTGTCGACGGTGCCGAGGACCGGGCGGCCCAGCGGGGAGTCGCCCAGCATGGAGGTGGCGAACAGGTCGTGGACCTGGTCGCCGGGGTCGTCCTCGGTCATCGCGATCTCCTCCAGGACGACACCGCGCTCGGCGTCGATGTCCTCCTGGCGGATCAGGGAGCCGGTCAGCATGTCGCTGACCACGTCGATGGCGAGCGGCAGGTCGGTGTCGAGGACACGCGCGTAGTAGCACGTGAACTCCTTGGCGGTGAAGGCGTTCATCTCACCGCCGACGGCGTCGATCGCCGAGGAGATCTCCAGCGCGCTGCGCCGGGAGGTGCCCTTGAAGAGCAGGTGCTCCAGGTAGTGCGTGGCGCCGTTCAGGGCCGGGGTCTCGTCGCGGGAGCCGACGCCGACCCAGATGCCGAAGGTCGCGGAGCGCACGGTCGGCAGGGTCTCGGTGACGACGCGCAGTCCCCCGGGCAGGACGCTGCGCCGGACCGTGCCGATGCCGTCGGTGCCGGGCAGGAGGGTCTGCGTGCGGACGGCCCGCCCCTTGGTGGAGGGGCGGGCCGTCACACGAGTGGTGCGGGTGGTCACTTCTCGGACGCGTCCTCGGCCTTGTCGTCGGCCTTCTCGTCGGACGCCTCGTCCCCCTCGATGACCGGGATCAGCGACAGCTTGCCGCGCTGGTCGATCTCGGCGATCTCGACCTGGACCTTGGAGCCCACGGCGAGGACGTCGTCGACGTTCTCCACACGCTTGCCACCGGCCAGCTTGCGGATCTGCGAGATGTGCAGCAGGCCGTCCTTGCCCGGGAGCAGGGAGACGAAGGCACCGAAGGTGGTGGTCTTCACGACCGTGCCCAGGTAGCGCTCGCCGACCTCGGGCATCGTCGGGTTGGCGATGCCGTTGATGGTGGCGCGGGCGGCCTCGGCGGACGGGCCGTCGGCGGCACCGATGTAGATGGTGCCGTCGTCCTCGATGGTGATCTCGGCGCCGGTGTCCTCCTGGATCTGGTTGATCATCTTGCCCTTGGGGCCGATGACCTCACCGATCTTGTCCACCGGGATCTTGACGGTGATGATGCGCGGGGCGTTCGGCGACATCTCGTCCGGAGTGTCGATCGCCTCCATCATCACGTCGAGGATGTGCAGACGGGCGTCGCGGGCCTGCTTGAGGGCCGCGGCCAGGACCGACGCCGGAATGCCGTCGAGCTTGGTGTCCAGCTGCAGCGCGGTGACGAACTGCTTGGTGCCGGCGACCTTGAAGTCCATGTCGCCGAACGCGTCCTCCGCACCGAGGATGTCGGTGAGGGTGACGTAGTGGGTCTCGCCGTCGATCTCCTGGGAGATCAGGCCCATGGCGATGCCGGCGACCGGGGCCTTCAGCGGCACACCGGCGTTCAGCAGCGACATGGTGGAGGCGCAGACCGAACCCATGGAGGTGGAGCCGTTGGAGCCGAGCGCCTCGGAGACCTGGCGGATGGCGTACGGGAACTCCTCGCGGGCCGGCAGCACCGGCAGGAGCGCCCGCTCGGCCAGCGCGCCGTGGCCGATCTCGCGGCGCTTGGGGGAGCCGACGCGGCCGGTCTCACCGGTGGAGTACGGCGGGAAGTTGTAGTTGTGCATGTAGCGCTTGCGCGTCTCGGGCGACAGCGTGTCCAGCTGCTGCTCCATGCGCAGCATGTTCAGCGTGGTGACACCCAGGATCTGGGTCTCGCCGCGCTCGAACAGGGCCGAGCCGTGCACCCGCGGGATCGCCTCGACCTCGGCGGCCAGGGTGCGGATGTCGGTGACGCCGCGGCCGTCGATGCGGACCTTGTCCTTGATGACGCGCTCGCGGACCAGCTTCTTGGTCAGCGAGCGGTAGGCCGCGGAGATCTCCTTCTCGCGGCCCTCGAACTGCGGCAGCAGCTTCTCGGCGGCGAGACCCTTGACGCGGTCCAGCTCGGACTCGCGGGCCTGCTTGCCGGCGATGGTCAGCGCCTGCTTGAGCTCGTCGGCGACGGCTGCCTCGAGCGCCTCGAACACGTCGTCCTGGTAGTCCAGGAAGATCGGGAACTCGGCGGTCTCCTTGGCGGCCTTGGCGGCCAGGTCGGCCTGCGCCTTGCAGAGCACCTTGATGAAGGGCTTGGAGGCCTCCAGACCCGCGGCGACGACCTCCTCGGTCGGCGCCTCGGCGCCGCCCTCGACGAGCTTGATCGTCTTGTCGGTGGCCTCGGCCTCGACCATCATGATCGCGACGTCGCCGTCCTCGAGGGTGCGGCCGGCCACGACCATGTCGAAGACGGCCTCCTCCAGCTCGCTGTGGGTCGGGAAGGCGACCCACTGACCGCGGATCAGCGCGACGCGGACGCCACCGATCGGGCCGGAGAAGGGCAGGCCGGCGAGCTGCGTGGAGCAGGAGGCGGCGTTGATGGCAACCACGTCGTAGAGGTGGTCGGGGTTGAGCGCCATGACCGTCGCCACGACCTGGATCTCGTTGCGCAGGCCCTTCTTGAAGGACGGGCGCAGCGGGCGGTCGATCAGGCGGCAGGTGAGGATCGCGTCCTCGGAGGGACGGCCCTCACGGCGGAAGAAGGAGCCGGGGATCCGCCCGGCCGCGTACATGCGCTCCTCGACGTCCACCGTCAGGGGGAAGAAGTCGAGCTGGTCCTTCGGGTGCTTCGAGGCGGTGGTGGCCGACAGCACCATGGTGTCGTCGTCCAGGTAGGCCACGGCCGAGCCGGCGGCCTGACGGGCCAGGCGGCCCGTCTCGAAGCGGATCGTACGGGTGCCGAAGCTGCCGTTGTCGATCACGGCTTCGGCGTAGTGGGTCTCGTTCTCCACTATGGGGATTCTCCTCTTTCGTGCCGCCGGGCGTCTTCCCGGTGGCCGTCGGTGGAGGGGCGTCCCGCCGGGCCGGTCTTCGATCGAAGCCTCCGGGACGTACGTGCTGCCCGGCGGCCACTACCGAGGACCGGCTCTGGTGGCGCTTAGGAGGACGCTCCCTCCTCATGCTCTATGGCGTTGTGTATGGGACCAGACTACAAAGCTTCTGTCCCGGTCTCGCGCCCAGCGCGGTCCCGTGGGTACGCCAAGGGAGCGGCTCCCGGGTGGGAACCGCTCCCTTTACGGCGTCTCAGCGGGCGCCGGCCGCACCGCGGCGGATGCCGAGGCGCTCTACCAGGGCGCGGAAGCGCTGGATGTCCTTCTTGGCCAGGTACTGCAGCAGGCGGCGGCGCTGGCCGACCAGGATCAGCAGACCACGACGGGAGTGGTGGTCGTGCTTGTGGGTCTTGAGGTGCTCGGTCAGGTCCGAGATGCGGCGCGAGAGCAGCGCGACCTGGACCTCGGGGGAGCCGGTGTCGCCCTCCTTGGTGCCGAACTCGGCGATGATCTGCTTCTTCGTCGCGACGTCGAGCGACATACGGTCTCCTTGTGGTGTCGGTGCCTCCGAGCGCCCCTGGTCTGCGTCACAGGAGAAGCTTCGATGACCCGGAAGGCATGACGCGCCGCACATGGGCGGACGCATCGACTACACAGAGTACCACCCCGGGCCCGGTGCGATGTCCGGGGCCGGGGTGGCGGGTGCCGCGGGTGCCCCGGGCGGCCTGGGGCCGCCCGGCTCAGCCGCTGGTCATGCCGCGGGCCTCGGCGTACAGGTCGAGGACCGCGAGGGCGAGCGGGATCAGGGAGAGCAGCACGGTCGCCTCTGCGAGGTCGAGCATCCGGCCCCAGAAGGGGGTGACGCCCTTGCTGGGGACGATGAGGGCGATCGCGACCAGGAGGGCGGCGCCGAGCGCGACCGCCGCGGACAACCACACGGTGCGGATGTCGAGCGAGGAGTGGTTGCCGCGCAGCAGGTCGGTGAGGACGTCGGTCGGCAGGTTGAGGGAGAGGCCGATGATCAGCAGCGCGATGGTGACCACACCGGCGACCATCAGCGTCACGACCTGCGAGGTGTAGCGGAACAGCCGGGCGCGCATCAGCGTCGCCAGGCCCATGGCGAGGGCGAGCAACTGCGCCCAGGTGCTGTCGGAGAAGCCGAGCACGACGCCGGCGGAGCCCACGATCGCGGCGGCGCAGCCGCCGACCAGGCCGAGCAGCAGCTCGTGGCCCCGGCGGGCCTGGCCCGTGATCCGGTCGAAGTCGACCGGCTCCTCCTCGCCGTGCCGGTCGCCGTCGCCGCGGTGCCGGGCCTGGACCTGGTCGGGCGAGCGGAAGCCGATGGGCAGCCGGGCGAAGCGGGCGGACCAGCCGGGCAGGAAGCCGATGACGGCGATCATGACGACGGCGGTGACGGCGGCGGCCTCGCGCGGCGCGGCGTCGGTGAGGATCGCCACGAAGGTGGCCACGGTGCCGACGCCGGCGGTGAAGGAGGCCGCGACGAACGGCGCGTCCCCCTGCGGCAGCATCAGCACGAGCAGTACGGCGGCGATGAGCACGACCACGCAGCCGATGAGGAAGTGCAGCCGGCCGGGCCCCTCGTTCTCGCCGAGGCCCATGATCCCGGAGCCGGCGACGAGCAGCAGGGGCAGGGACGCCAGGCCCAGGGCGACGGCGGAGTGCCGGTCGTCGTACACGCGGGCGCGTACCGAGGCGAGCGCCACCAGCACCAGGCCCGCGGCGCCGGCGAGGATGCCGGGCAGGCCGTGCATGTCGTGCTTGACCGGCTCGGAGAACCAGAGCACGAAGGCCACGAGGGCGAGCAGGATGACGCCCGCGGTCAGGCCCACGCCGCGCATCAGGCCGTCGTTCCAGCTGCGGCGGTCGGTCTCGACGGCGGCGGCGACGGCGTCGACGACGTCGTCGAAGACGGCGGGCGGCAGCGAGTCCGCGAACGGACGCAGCAGCAGCAACTCCCCGTCGTGCACGCGCTGTTCGGCCAGGGACAGGGTGCCGTCGAGGACACGCCCGTCACGTCGGACCAAGTTGTAGCCGGTGGGGGCGGCTTCGTCGGGTGTCTGGCCCGACAGGCGCAGTATCTCGGGGTGGATGTCGGACAGCGGCACATCCTCCGGGAGTGCCACATCGATCCGGCTGTTCGGCGCCGCCACCGTGACTCTGCAGAATCCCGTCGCTGAGATCGTGCTCACCTGGAGTGGTCCCCCTCGTCCGGTGATGGGTGGGTTGGGGTGAGGTCCACGCGGCCGTCCAGGGTCGGACCCCCGTCCGCGCTTCGCGATCCGTCACCCTACCGGGTACCCCAAGTCCCTTGTCCCCCACCCGTCCCAGTGCCCTGGGACTGTCATGCCCAGTAGGATCGCCACCTGCCTGTGGTCCAATGCCCGCCCCGCGCGGGGGTGGAGCGCGACCGGGACGTGTCATACGGGGGACCGTCGCCACGGGGGCGGCCCGAAACTGCGATTCGCGTGAAGGACTGGTGCATCGGTGAGCGTGGTCGTCATCAAGCGCCCGCCGCGGGTTTACCCGCCGGAGGTGCCGAGTGAGGAGGTACGGCTCGAAGCCCCGCCCGAACTGCCACGCGGCGAGGACCAGGGCCTGCTGATGAATCTGCTGCCGATGCTCGGCATGGGTTCGTCGGCGGCGTTCTTCTTTCTGCCCACGGGGTCGGGGACGTCCGGCGGGTTCATGAAGGTCATGGGCGTGCTCATGATGGGTTCCACCGTGGCGATGGTGGTGGCCCAGATCGTGCGCGCCCGCAAGGGGCCGTCGGGACAGATGGCGGAGGCCCGCCGGGACTACCTGAAGTACCTGGCACAAATACGCCGTGGGGTGCGCAAGACCGCCCGCAAGCAGCGTGACGCGCAGTATTACCTGCACCCGGCGCCCGAACAGCTGTGGGCGCTGGTCGCCGAGGGCTCACGGGTGTGGGAACGACGCTCCACCGACGCGGACTTCGCCCAGGTACGGGTGGGCCTCGGGCCACAGCAGCTGTCGACGCCGCTGGTGGCACCGGAGACCGCCCCGGTGGACGAACTGGAGCCGCTGACCGCGCACTCGATGCAGCAGTTCATCGCGGCCCACGGTTCGCTGGACAACCTGCCGCTGGCGGTGGGGCTGCGCTCCTTCTACCACGTGACGGTCTCCGGGGACCCGGACACCGTCTACGGGCAGACCCGCTCCATCGTGGGCCAGCTGTGCTCCCTGCACTCGCCGGAGGACCTCCTGGTCGCCGTCGTGGCGGCGCCCGGTGCCCAGTCGGAGTGGGAGTGGGTCAAGTGGCTGCCGCACGCGCAGCACAAGGAGCACGACGGCGCGGGCTCGCGCCGTCTGATCTGCGGCGACCTGGGTGAGGTCGAGGATCTGCTGGCGGACGAGCTCGACGGCCGCCCGCGCTTCAACCGCGAGGGCCAGCCGGTGCTGGACCAACCGCACGTGGTGATCGTGCTGGACGGCGGCGGCGTGCCGCCGGACTCGGTGATCGCCTCCGCCGAGGGCCTGCAGGGCGTCACGATCCTCGAGGTCGTCCCCGGCGAGCTGGACGACGCGCGCGGCTCGCTGTCCATCCAGGTGTGGCGCGACCAGCTGTACCTGGAGGCCGGTGCCGGCACCTTCACCGGTGTCCCCGACGTGCTGTCCTTGGTGCAGGCCGAGTCGCTGGCGCGGCAGCTCGCACCGCTGCGGCTGGGCGCCGCGGACGCCGACGAACCGCTGCTGGCGAACCTGGACTTCACCGACCTGATGGGGATCGGCGACGCGTCGTCGGTTGACGTCGCGCGGACCTGGCGCCCGCGGACGCTCCACGAGCGGCTGCGGGTGCCGATCGGTCTGGGCGAGACCGGCGAGCCGGTGATGCTGGACGTCAAGGAGGCCTCGCAGGAGGGCATGGGCCCACACGGACTGTGCGTGGGCGCCACCGGTTCCGGCAAGTCCGAGCTGCTGCGCACGCTGGTGCTGGGCCTGGCCGTGACGCACTCCTCGGAGACCCTCAACTTCGTGCTCGCCGACTTCAAGGGCGGCGCGACCTTCACCGGCATGGGCACGATGCCGCACGTGTCGGCGGTGATCACCAACCTGGCCGACGAGCTGACCCTGGTGGACCGCATGCGCGACTCCATCACGGGTGAGCTGACCCGCCGCCAGGAACTGCTGCGGCAGGCCGGCAACTACGCCAACATCACCGACTACGAGAAGGCCCGCGCGGCGGGCGCGGCGCTCGACCCGCTGCCCTCGCTGGTCCTGATCATCGACGAGTTCTCCGAACTGCTCGCCGCCAAACCCGACTTCATCGAGATGTTCATCCAGATCGGCCGCATCGGCCGTTCGCTGGGCGTGCACATGCTGCTGGCCTCGCAGCGCCTGGAGGAGGGCAAGCTGCGCGGCCTGGACACCTTCCTGTCGTACCGCATCGGTCTGCGGACCTTCTCCGCGGCCGAGTCGCGCACGGCGATCGGTGTGCCCGACGCCTACCACCTGCCCAACGTCCCCGGCGCCGGCATCCTGAAGTACGGCACCGACACGATGGTGCAGTTCAAGGCCGCGTACGTGTCCGGCACCTACCGGGCGCCGGGCACCCGGACCGCGAGCGGGGCGCGCATCGACCGCTCCCCCGTGCTGTTCACCGCCTCGCCGGTGCCCGTGCGCATCGTCACCGAGCCGGAGCCGCAGCAGCGCGCCGGGCAGGTGGACGACGCCCTGGCCGACACGGTGCTCGACGTCATCGTCGGCCGGCTGGAGGGCCAGGGGCCGCCCGCCCACCAGGTGTGGCTGCCTCCGCTGGACGAGCCGTTCAGCGTCGACCAGGTGCTGCCGCCGCTGACGGTGAGCGCCGAGCGGGGTCTGCACGCCGACGGCTACACCGCCACCGGCAAGCTCCAGGTGCCGGTCGGCCTGGTCGACAAGCCCTTCGAGCAGCGACGCGACGTGCTGTACGCGGACCTGTCGAGCTCCGGCGGTCACGCGCTGATCGTCGGCGGCCCGCAGTCCGGCAAGTCGACGCTGGTGCGCACGCTCATCGCCTCCTTCGCCCTGACCCACACCCCGAAGGAAGTGCAGTTCTACGCGCTGGACTTCGGCGGCGGCGGCATGCTGGCGCTGGACGGGCTGGCGCACGTCGGCGGGGTCGCCTCGCGGCTGGACGCGGAGAAGGTCCGCCGTACGGTGGCCGAGGTGCACGGCATCCTGGACGCGCGCGAGGAGTTCTTCCGCACCAACGTCATCGACTCCATGAACACCTTCCGCTCCCGCCGGGCCTCGGGGCACTTCCCCGACCAGCCGTGGGGCGACGTGTTCCTCGTCATCGACGGCTGGGGCACCTTCAAGACCGACTACGAGATGCTCGACCCGGTCATCAACGACATCGCCACCCGTGGTCTGGGCTTCGGCATCCACCTGGTCATCACCGCCACCCGCTACACCGAGATCCGGCCCGCGCTGCGCGACCAGGTCCTCAGCCGGCTGGAGCTGCGGCTCGGCGACCCGATGGAGTCCGAGTTCGACCGCAGGCGCGCCGAGAACGTGCCGGTCGGCAAGCCGGGCCGCGGTCTGTCCCCGGAGAAGCTGGACTACCTGGCGGCGCTGCCCCGCGTCGACGCCTCCTCCAGCGTGGAGGACCTCTCCGAGGGCATGGCGCAGTTCGTGGCGACGGTCAACTCCAACTGGCCGGGCCCCGTCGCGCCCAAGGTGCGGATGCTGCCGACGATGCTGCCGTCGAGCGAACTGCCCCGCGGTGGGGACTTCTCCGACCGCGGCATCGCGATCGGAGTGGACGAGCTCACCCTGTCGCCGGTGTTCGTGGACTTCGAGACCGACCCGCTGTTCGTCATCTACGGCGAGAGCGAGTCCGGCAAGTCCTCGCTGCTGCGGCTCATCGCCCAGCAGGTCAGCGAGCGCTACGAGCCCGGCAAGGCGCTGTTCGTGGTCTCCGACTTCCGCCGGGCGCTGCTCGGCCAGGTCCCGGACAGCCACGTGTACAAGTACTGCGCCTCCGGCCCGCAGCTGCAGGAGGTCATGGAGTCGCTGGCCGGTTCCATGGGCCGCCGGATGCCCGGCCAGGACGTCACGCCCGAGCAGCTGCGCAACCGCAGCTGGTACAGCGAGCCGGACGCCTGGGTCTTCGTGGACGACTACGACCTGGTCGCCACCTCGATGGGCAACCCGATGCAGGTGCTGATGGAGTACCTGCCGTTCGCCCGTGACCTGGGGCTGCGCATCGTGCTGTCGCGCAGCACCTCGGGTGCGTCGCGGGCATCCTTCGAGCCGTTCCTCACTCGCGTCAAGGAGCTGGGCGCCACCGGTGTGCTGCTCTCCGGCGATCCCGGCGAGGGCCCGGTCTTCGGCAACGTCAAGGCGTCCAAGCTGCCGCCGGGCCGCGCGCAGTTCATCACGCGGCGCCGTGGCAACCAGCTCATCCAGACCGGCTTCCTGCCGGAGAGGTGACCCCGTTCCGGCGCGCGGCGCCGGGACACGCGAGCGGGGGCGGGCCGGACGGCCCGCCCCCGCTCGCGTGTCGGCGTTCAGTCCCGCGAGGACGGCGGCCGGTAGGCGGGCGGGACGTCCCGGGGGTCGCGCCGCACGGCCCGGCGGTGGCCACCGGCGGCCTCGTCCTCCCGGGCGTCCTCGGCCTCCGCCGCCTCCGCCGCCCCCTCGTCGGCTCGCTGCTCGAACCAGCGCCGGGCGCGCTCCTCCTGCGCCGCCCGCTCCTCGGGCGTCAGCCGCTCGTCGGTCCGCTTCAGCTCGGCCATCCGGTCGCCGAGTGCGCCCAGGTAGGCGCCGGTACCCAGTGCCTCGCGCATGCCGAGGCGACCGGAGAGCACCTCCCGCGCCATCTCCTTGAGCGTGCCGTCCGCGTTGGGGTTGTCGGCGAGCGTCCTGAGGGCCTTGTGCAGCCGGCGGGCCTGCGCGGGGTCGTCCGCGACGTCCATCAGGTCCGCGTCGCTGATCTCCTTGCTCATCGGATCCGTTCCCCCGGTCGAGAGTGTCGTGACAAGAGTGCGGATGCCATCGTGCCATCAAGGGGAAGCCGCGACCACGGTGACGGGATCGCCGCCTGAGCGGGCAGCGTGGACACGCTTCGTCAACCTTTCGGCTGCCCTTCCCGGAGCGCTGAGCGGAGTTCCCCGATCGGATGTGGCACGGTCTGTCTGACCGATGCCGAAGGAGGCGACGAGCGCCATGTCCTACCCCGAGCCCCGCTACCTCGGAGAACAGGGCGAGACCAGCGCGCTGTTCCGCTCCGCCGACACCGCCGCGGACGTGATCGCGCCCTCGGGCAACCGCACCCACTACCTCGCCACGCACGCGTCGACGGGCGGCGACTTCGGCCTGTACCGGATCGACATGGGCCCGGGCTCCCCCGGCCCCAGCACCCACTTCCACCGGTCGATCTCCGAGTCCTTCTTCGTGCTGTCCGGGGCGGTGCAGCTCTTCGACGGGGAGCGCTGGATCACCGCGCGTCCCGGGGACTTCCTCCACGTGCCGGCCGGCGGGCTGCACGCCTTCCAGAACGACTCCGACGAACCCGTGTCGATGCTGCTGCTCTTCGCGCCCGGCGCGCCCCGGGAGGAGTACTTCGAGCGGGCCTGCGAGATGGCGCAGCGCGGGGGCGCGGCGTTCGGCGAGTTCCTGCTCCGTCACGACAGCTTCTTCGTGGACCCGCCGCAGGCCGGGCCGGAGCCGCTGTGACGCGCCCGGGCCGGTCTGCGGCCGACCCGCCCGGCGCCCAGGGCGACCAGCCGCTCCACCTCGGCCGCCTGTTCGGCGGCGTCGTCCACGTACGGGTCCAGGTGGACCCCGGGGGTGCTCCCCGCACCGGGGGGACGCTGATGCCGGGGCGATCCGCGGCCCGGCCGCTCCCGCGGCGGGCACCGGCACCGCCCAGTCGTCCTCCGCCCGCACCTCGCCGTCACGGGGCACGCAGGCACGTGGCCGAGGGCGGCGCCCCGGAAGGCCGCGGCGCGCGGCACGTCCGTCAGTGCGAGCATGATCGTCCCAAGGGTCGGCATGCGTCGATCGTGGCAGCCCCGGACGGGCGCGGACGGGCGCGGACGGGGCCGCGCGCGGGTTGCGCGGCGGCCCTCGGCGTGCTCGGCGACCGCGGGGAGCGCGCCCGGCGTCACGGGGCGTACAGCTCCAGGCACCAGTCGTTGCAGCGGATGGGGTGACCCGGCGGGTACTCGAAGTCGCACTCCTCCACCAGCGTGAAGCCGAGCTTGCGGCAGATCGCGTTCGAGGGGTGGTTGTCGACCTTGGGGAAGGCGTGCAGGAAGCGCGGGCCCCGGTCGGCAGCCGCCCGCGCGATGACGGCCTCCCCGGCGGCCGCGGCGACACCGCGCCCCTGGAACTCGGGCAGGACGCCCCAGCCGGTCTCGTACACCGTCCCGTCCCGCCAGGACCTCTCCCAGTAGCCGATGCTCCCGGCCGGCACCCCTTCGGGCAGCAGCACGATGCTGAACATCCCGCCGCCCTCCTCGCTCCCGCTCGCCAGGTACCGCTCGTGCCGGACGAGCAGCTGCTCCTCGGTCTCTGGGCCGCCGAGGTGGCGCATCATCGCGGGCGCGTTCGCCCGGCGGAGCAGGTCGAGGTCGCCCTCCGACCACGGCTCGATCCGTACCCGCGCGGCCATCTTCCGCTCCCCTCGTCGCTCCTGCCGATCACACCACACGCGTCGGACACCGCCACCGATGAGTTCCGCCGACCCGCCCGGTCCCATCCCCGGAGCCGTTCCGCAGTGGCCCGGCCCGACCAGGAAGGCAGCACCATGAACGACATCAGCATTACCCGGGTCTTCGACGCTCCGCTCGCCAAGGTGTGGAAGGTGTGGACCGAGCCGGAGTACTTCGCCCAGTGGTTCGGCGCCCCGCTGCCCACCGTCGCCATCGACGTCCGCCCCGGCGGCGCCTGGCGCGCCACCGTCACCACGCCGCAGGGCGAGATGCCGCTGAGCGGGGTGTACCGCGAGGTGGAGGTGCACGAGCGGCTGGTGTGGACGATGGAGGTCCCCGGCGCGCCCGAGGTCGTCATGGACGCCACCTTCACCGACCACGGCGACAGGACCGAGGTCGTCTACCGCCAGCCCGGCGTCCCCGAGGAGCACTGCGCCACGGCGGAGGCCGGCGCCGGCCACATCCTGGACAGCTTCACCTCCGTCCTGGCGACGTCCTGACGGGAGGGCGAACGTGACGGAAACGACCTTCGTCCTGGTCCCGGGCGCGGGGGGCGGCACCTGGTACTGGCACCTCCTCGTGCCGGAACTGCGCCGGCGCGGCCACGCCGCCGTCGCGGTGGACCTTCCCACCGGGGACGACTGCGCGGGGCTGCGGGAGTACGCCGACGCGATCGTCGCCGCCGCGGGCGACCGCGCGCCGCTGGTGCTGGTCGCCCAGTCGATGGCCGGCTTCAGCGCGCCCCTGGCCTGCGCACCTCTGGGGGACCGGCTCGTGCTGCTCGTACTGGTCAACGCGATGGTCCCGGCCCCCGGGGAGACCGCCGGACAATGGTGGGCCGCCACCGGCCAGCCGGAGGCCCGGCGCGCCCTCGACCTCGCCGAGGGCCGGCCGGCCAACGGGGAGTTCGACCCTCTCGTCACCTTCTTCCACGACCTCCCGCGGCCTGTGGCGGACGAGGCCCTGGCCCAGGAGAACCGGCAGTCGGACACCCCGTTCGGCGTGCCCTTCCCGCTGCGTACGTGGCCGGACGTGCCCACCCGCGTCGTCGTGGGCCGCGACGACCGACTGTTCCCGGCCGCTTTCCAGCGCGGTGTTGCCCGGGAGCGGATCGGCGTCGAGGCGGACGTCCTGCCGGGCGGGCATCTGCTGGCGCTCGCCGACCCGGGCGGGCTTGCCGACCTGCTGGTGGGGTGCCTGCCGGGCTGAGGCGGCGGCCTCGCGCGGGTGCGGGGCGCCGGGGGCTCACCAGTCCCGCCCGGTGCCCCGTGCCTGCGCCGTGCGGGCGGGCGGGCGGCGCCCGTCCCCGGCCGGCGCGGGTGCGGGGAACGAGATCCCCCCCGGATCGATGGTGGGCTGCGACGGGACGGCGCGTCGCCGGGCCGGCGGGATCCGGTATCGTCGTGGCGCGATTGGCATGCGCGCGTTAAAACGACGGGGGCCGGGGTGAAACCCGGTGCCTGCCCGCCCGGCACACCAGCCGGGCGGTCGCAGCGAACGGGGTTGGTACAGGGATGAGTTCTCCCTTTGACACGTCACGGCAGGGTGGCGCCGCCCGGATGCGGCTGAACTCCGTACCGGCGGATCCGGGCGGCGGCGGAACGTCCGCAGGAACGACGAAGGTCGACACCCAGCGCCTGGACGAGGCCGCCAACGCGCTGGTCGAACTGCGCGGTGACACCGAGAACGTCGACAACAAGGCCGACGAGGACACCCTCGGCGCCGTCACGGGCCTCAACAAGCACACCGCCCCCGGTCCTCCCGAGGGCGGCTCCTGGGCCACCGCGGGCTCCCTGGTGACGATGGACGTCCGCTGGGGCGACCAGGTCGTCAACCTCAAGCGCATGCTGCAGGACATCAGCGACAAGCTCCACGCCAGCACCGGCCACTACACCCGCACCGAGCAGGAGGAACAGGCCCGCCAGGCCTCCATCCACACCCCCTTCGGATAGGGACCGCCTTCCGGCCCGCGGGCCAGACGGCACGGCCGCAACGCAAACCCACACCCGTCCGCAGGGACGGACAGGAGCTGACGCACACATGGTGTCCATCCCCTACCTCGACAAGGCCGACCTCGGCCCACTGGCCGACGCCGCCGCCTCGTGGGGCGCGCTGCCCGCCAAGTACGAGGCCCTCCAGCACGAGTTCGAGCAGCGCGTCATCAACCACCTCAAAGGCCACTGGGAGGGCGACGCCGCGACCGCGGCCTTCGCCACCATGGGCAAGGCCCGCACCGAGTACGAGAACGCCGCCACCGAGGCCGGCCGGGTCGCCAAACTGCTCCAGGACGCCCATACCGAGTTCTCCCATTACCAGAGGCAGTTGCGCACCCTGCTCGACGAGGCCCGCCGCGACAGCTTCCGCGTCTGCGATGACGGCGCGATCCAGGACGTCGACTCCCGCTGGGACAGCCCGACCGCCTCCGCCTCCCCGGGCTTCGCCACCGAGCGCAAGGAGAAGCTGGACTCGCTGTCCGCACGCCTGAAGAGCGTGCTCGAACAGGCCACCGCCGCCGACGAGGCCGCGAGCGCCGCCCTCGAGCGCGACGCCAACGGCGACAGCAGATCGTTCAACACCAGCGTCTACACCAGCCTCGACGCCGTGGAGATCGACCAGGCCACCGCCATCGCCGCCAAGGGCGACCAGGCGACGGACGCCGAACTCGACAAGCTGAACCGGATCCTCCACGCCAACAGCAAGGACTCCGACTTCACCACCGGCTTCTACGACAGGCTCGGGCCGCGCAAGACCCTGGACTTCTACGCGAACCTCACCGCCCAGGCCGACGAGGAACCGGACTCCAAGCGCTTCAAGGAAGTGCAGGAACTCCAGAAGAACCTCGGCTACTCCCTGGCCACCGCCACCGACCCGGACAAGCAGCCACACCTGTCCGACGCGTGGAACGCGGAGCTGCGCGCCCAGGGCGCCCAGAAGTTCACGGTCAGCGACAACCCCGGCTACCCGTACCAGCCGTACGGCTACCAGGTCCTGGGCGGCATCCTGCGGTACGGCGAGTACGACTCGCGCTTCCTCACGCCGATCGCGCAGCACGCGGTCTCCCTGGAAGCGGAGAACCCCGGCATCTGGATCGAGAACTCCCCGCGCGGTTCGCTGAACGAGGACATCACGTCCAACCCCTCCGGCAAGGGCGGCGACGGCTTCGACCCCATGACCGGCATCCTGGAGGGCCTCGGCCACAGCCCCGGGGCGGCCGAGGACTTCTTCACCGGCGACGTGGTCGCCTACCACCGCGACGGCACCGTCGATCCGGACGGGGAGGTCAGGGTGGACCACGGCGACGGGAAGAAGGACGTCGGCTCCTACCTGGACTACTTCACCGACCCCGACCGCGACTGGGTCCCCGACACGGCCAGCCGCGACCTCGACGAGAGCGCCAAGGCCACCGCGCACGGCCCCGACGCCCTGGGCCACGCCCTGGAGGCGGCGACCAGCGGCGTGGCGTACGACTACGAGGGCTCGGACATGCCCGAGCACAGCCAGGCGCAGGCCGGGCTGGTGAACGACATCGTGGAGAAGTTCGGCGGCGAGGGCGGCGGTGAACTCCTCAACGGCAAGGACGGCGCGCCCCTGGAGCCGATGCGCGACAGCCTGGGGCACATCGCGGCCGGCTACATGGGTGACGTCCAGCGGGGTGTCTCGGGGGACGACGACCTGCCCGTTCACGGAGCGTCCGCGCATCTCGACCGGGCCGCCACGCAGGCCTTCCTCGCGGAGGTCGGGCAGGACCCCGACGCCTACCGGGCCATCACCGCGTCCCAGCAGGCGTACACCACGGGTCTGGTGGACCGGGCCATGAACGGGGAGACCGACACCCATGTGCCCGTCAGCGACCGGGTGGCCAGCGCCGTCCACCCGGGGGCGACCGTCGCGGGCATCATGAGCGAGGCACGCGCGGACGCGGTGTGGGACACCAAGCGCGCGGAGGACGAGGACTTCAACAAGAACAGCGAAGACGTCGGCAAATGGGTCGGGCGGGGCGCGGGACTGGTGACCGGCGCGATCAAGGTGCCCGTCGTCGGGGACGTCGCGGGCTGGATGATCGAGGACGTGCAGAGCAGCGTGCTGGAGTCCATCAAGCAGGACAGCTCCACGGAGGCCGAGCACGAGGCCGGACGCGGCTACAGCGACGGCCAGGAGGAGGCCGTGCGGTCCGCCAGGGAGGCGGTACGGCAGGCCGGCGCGCACGGTCACCACGGGACGGAAACCATCAGCGATCTGCAGGACACCGCCGGACGCGAGGCCCAGCAGAGTCACGCGGCCGGCGCCAAGGCCGAGGACTCCCGGCATGGCTGACCACGAGGGAAGACACGCAGTGACGAAGAAGACGGTCCAGGTCCTCACGGGCCTCCTGCTCATGGCGTCCGCGGGTGTCGCCTGCACGTCCGGCCGGGGAACCCAAGCGGGGCCCCCGAGCCCGTCGTCCTCGCCCGCGCTGCCCGCCGGGCTCTGCGGCACCTCGGTGTCCACGAAGCCGATAGCCCTGTTCCATCAGCCGCCCCGCTCCGAGGTCGTGGAGACCGAGAGCGGCGGAGGCGGCCTCAAGGCACCGCTCACGGAGCGGTCGGTGGGCGAGGACGGGGAGTACTGCTCGCTGCTCATCGACGGCGAGGCCGTCCAGATCCGGTCCGCCCTGCGCGAGGACCTCATCGACGAACAGGCCGTCGCCCAGCGGGTGAGAGCCGGCGGTGCCGCCCTCGACTGGGGCCCGGCCCGTGGCTACGTCACCTCCGGCGGCGGCACGGAACTCGCCGCCCTGACCGCCCCCTGCACGCTCGCCGGCACCGCGCCGGGCCAGGGGGAGAAGGGCGGGTACGCCCTGTACATCAGTGTCGCCGCCCCGGCCCTGCGCGAAGGCGAAGAGGAGGCCCGCAAGGCGCGCGAGGCCATGGCGGAGCTCGCCGCCGACGCCGCGCGCTACGTGGCGGGGCACTCCGCGAAGTGCCTCGACGCCGATGCCCTTCCCCGTACGGCTCCGACCCTGAAGCGGTCCGCGGGCTGACCGGGCGTGATCCGCGCCGCCGCGCGGGGCGATGGACGGCGGCGCGGGGCCGCACGGCACGGACCCGGCCGCCCGTCGGGGGCGCGGGAGGTCAGCCGAACGCCGAACCGGACGGGGGCCGGACCGTGCGGTGGCAGGGGGCGAGCACCTCGACGGTGATACGGCCCTCCCCTGCGACGGCCGTCACCGTGACCCGGTGCGCCCCCTCGCCCTCCTCGTGGACGGTCAGGCGCAGCCCGGCCGCGTCGGCGACAGTCCAGCCGCCCTGGGCGGCGAACGCCTCCACCCGCGCGACGGCCGGGGCCAGCAGCGCCTCCTCCACCTCGTCGATCCGCCAGCGGTGGCGGGCCGAGCAGGCGGAACGCAGTCCCTTTCCCCAGCAATCGGGGCAGGTGACCGCCGTCAGCTCGTTCCCCCGGTCCATACGCCCGCGCACGCCGAGCGCGTCCAGGAAGCGGCTGGAGCGGTCGTACAGCCCCCGCGCTACCTCCGGTTCCGGCGCGGGCGGTTCCTGCGGCGCCGGGACCTGCTCGAGGGCGGTGGCCAGCGCCACCTCCTCCTCGGTGCCCCAGTCGAGACCGCGCACGATCTCGGCGAAGAGCTCCGAGTACAGGTCCCAGTCCTCCATGGACGGGGTGCTCAGCTCGAAGGTCACCATCTCCGCGTCGTTGGGCAGCGGGACGTACACCTGGATCAGGCCACGGTCCACGGCAACAGCCTCCCCCGACGGGGAGAGTTCGGCAGGCAGATCGAAGGGCGCGGAGCCGATCCGCACCACTCCCGGCCGGCCGCAGGGGAGTTCGCTGACCTGGACGTCGTCCTCGGGGTAGGCACGCGAGAAGGCGGCGAGCATCTCCGGCACGGCCTCGGCCGCGGTCGTCTCCTCCGGCAGCGGTGTCCGATACACCGCGACGGTGGCCGTGCTGTTGCGGCCGTCCATGTCCAGGACGCAGAAGCCGGCGTAGCAGGCACCCGCGTCACGCAGGTCGCCCATGATGCTCGCGTACAGGAGCGCCATGCGCATCTGCTCGTCCTCGCTGCCGTTCGCGAGGACCTCCTTGGCCGTGGCGACGAGGCGGCGCGCGCCCTCGTCCGGGTCGTCGGTGTCGACGGGCAGCTCGTGGAAGAAGGGCGGCATGAACCAGCCGACGTGCAGCTTCCCGCCGCCCTCGACGGGCACGAGGTCGGTCATGGTCACGCCGCCAGTGCGCTGTGGAACGGGCGGGAGGTCGCCGGGTAGGGCTGGATCGACACGTCGGCCCGCGCCGTCGGCGTGGCCGGCGCGGCGGGGGCCGCGGCGGGTGCCCGTCCCTCGTCCCCGCCGGTCGCCCACTTGTACGCGCCGTGCAGGGCGGAGCCCGTCTTCATGACGAGCTGGGTGCCCACGGTGTTGATCTCCTTGCCGAACATCCCGGCGACCTTGTTCGCCATCTTCATGCTGAGGGGGTTGTTCAGCCCCTCCATGCCGCCCTCCATCATCCGGGCCAGCCGGCCGGTACCCGCGGCAGCCTTCGCCGCCTTGCCGAAGGACAGGAAGCCCTTCACGCCCGCGCCGACACCCGGCATCACGCCCAGCGCATCGAGCCCGATCTTCCACGCGGGTGTGCCGTTGCCGCGCGCGTTGCCCATCCAGTGGCCCGCCAGGGCACCCGCGGCACAGATCACGGAGGCGGTGCCGAGTACGGCGCCGGCCGCCTGGCCGATCACCGGGATGAACTGCATGGCGAGCGCGGCGGCGGCCAGTGCGCTGGAGATGGTCGAGAGCAGGTCCGCGTTCTCCACCAGCCAGTCCTTGAAGTCGCGCCAGGCGCCCGTCAGCCCGTCCAGGGCGCGGTCCCACCAGTGGAGGTCCGGCGGGTGGTTCTCGGAGGCCTTCAGGATCGCCCGTTCCGCCTCACCCGCACGGTCCTTCCAGTTCGCCTGGAGCTTCTCCGCCTGGTCGATGATCTTGTCGAGCGCGTCGACCGCCGCGTTGGCGGCGCTCACCGCGGAACTGCTCTCCTCGCGCAACTGCGCGGCCTCGGCCTCGGTGAGCAGCCTGCCCGAGAGGTTGATCTGGTTGATCCTGTCGTTGACGCGGTCGTTGGCCGCGGTCTTCGCCGCCACCCGCGCACGCGCCTCGACCGCGTCCGACTCCAGGGCCCTCGCCCGCTGCTGGAAGTCGGTGAGCTGCGTGTGCCAGGTGTTGAGGGCCTTGGCGCAGTCGTGCATCGACTGCGTGCCCTGCTTCAGGTACCTGGGCAGTTCCCCGAGCTTGCGCGAGAAGCCCTGCGCCGCCTGGCCCTCCCAGACCCCGTCCGTCCTGCCTATGTCGGTGAGCAGGCGGTGCAGGTCGTCCAGTTCGTCACCGACCGACTTCACGTCGTACGCCAGCGACTGGACGGTGTGCAGTTCGCCCTTGGCGGGATTGAAGCCCAGCCCGGGCCAGTTCGCGTCCGAACCCATCTCTTCCCCGTTCTCCCCGTTCTCCCGGTACCGTTCCCTGTGGCCGGCCGACGGCTACTTGCCGTCGAAGACCTTCTTCGTCTCGTCCTCGTTGGCGGTGTACGCCTCCAGCGTCAGCTCGAGCTTGTCGTGCATCGTCTTGGAGGCGTCGGCGATCCGCTTGATGCCGTCACCCCACTGCGACTGGAACTCGTCGCAGGCGTCGTCCAGGTCGTCGGTGCCCAGGCCGTTGGGCCCGACCTTCTTGAGCCGCTCGCAGACCCCGCGCATGCGGTCGTCGGCCTGGTCCAGCTTGTTGACCAGGTCCCGCATGCGATCGACGTCGATCCTGAAGTCGGACATCTGTCTCCCCGTGGTCATTCCGAAGTTCCCCGGACGGTCAGCGGTCCGAGGCGTGCAGTACCGCCTGCGCGAGGGCGAGGCGGTGGTCGATGCGGTCCGGCTCGATCCGGTAGCGCGGGCCTTTGAAGCCGAGCCCGCCACCGCCCCCCGCGGCCCGCCAGCGCGTACGGACCGGACCGGTGAGCCGGACGGCCCAGTCCGCGCGGCCGCCGTCCAGCAGGGCGTCCACGTACGAGTACGCCACCAGGACCAGCCACAGCGGGAACCACGCCGGCGACAGCAGGACGTACGCCGCCCAGGCGCTGCGCGGGCCGACCGCGCCGGTCCACGTGGGCCCGAGGACCGCCTCCGCGGTCCACCGCACCCGCCGGGGCGGCAGGAAGCCGCCCGCCCGCCGGGTCAGCCGCCCCAGCGGCGCACCATCGCCGGCCCGCACCTCGTACGCCTGCGGGCCCACGGGATGCACCGTGCACACCGTCGCCCCGTCACCGGCACCGACCAACGCGAACCCAGGCCACGTCCCGTCCGCCGCTCGCCCCGCCCCCGCCATGACGTGGACGTCGGCCACGACACCGCCCCGCGCGCCGCCCTCCCCCGTCCGCTCGACGGTCGCCGCGGGGGCGCCGTCCGCCGCCCTCCGCTCGTGACCCGCCAGCCCACGGGCGCTGACGAACACCGAGTACGGCGCCCGGTCGACGGCCGCGCCTTGCGGGGGAACGACGTACTGGTGGTTGCTCGCACTGCCCGGGTTCGTCGGGTTCATCTCCGCC
This sequence comes from Actinacidiphila sp. bgisy160, assembly GCF_057707815.1. NCBI lineage: Bacteria > Bacillati > Actinomycetota > Actinomycetes > Kitasatosporales > Streptomycetaceae > Actinacidiphila > Actinacidiphila sp. bgisy160. Next base: position 31,195 of record NZ_JBYIQW010000040.1, on the reverse strand, counting down.
TCTGCTCGTGGGGGAGGGGGCGCGATGTCGCCGGCCCGGCGGCGTGGCGAATGGCCGCCCGCGCCGGCCGTGGTCCGGAAGACGTGGACTGCACCCCGTTTGCCGTTCACAGGGCCGCTATCGGGCCCCGGCTACTGGTTCGACCACTGTCCCGGGCCCTGCGGCTGCTGCTGGTACGGATTGCCGCCCTGGCCCGGGTGCTGCTGCTGGTGCGGCGTCCGGCCGTACTGCGGCTGACCGCTGCCGCCCCAACCCGCGGGTGTGCCGGGCCCGCCCGGGCCGCCACCGTTGTTGCCCTTGTTGCGGCGCGCGAGCTTCACGATCAGGAAGACGACGAGGGCGAGCACCAGGAGACCCACCAGGCCGATCACGCTGAGCGCGATGACCTGCTTGCGGTCGGCGGCCGCCTGCTCGTCATCGCTCATGCCCCCGCCGGTGGTGTCGGGCGCGGAGGCGGAGGGATTGTCCGTGGCGCCCGTGCCGTCACCGCTCTGCCCGGCCTGCAGCGACTCCGGCACCTTGAGGGGCCCGTAGGTTGGCCCCGCGGGGATGTCCCGGGTGAGCGCCGCGAGGGGCTGGATGTAGCCGTAGCCGTAGTGCTCGTCGGGAAGGGAGAGTCCCTTCTCCGACGCGGGCAGGCCGGCGGACCTGGTCAGGCGGTTGACGATCTGCCCGGCGCTCAGGTCCGGGAACTTGGCCCGGAGGAGGGCCGCAGCCGCGGATACGAACGCGCTCGAGTCCGAGGTCCCGGTGCCGGAGCGGTAGGCCGCGTTGTTCTTGCCGCCGGCGCTCACGATGAAGGTTCCGGGTGCCGAAAGCAGCAGCGCGGAGCCGAAGTTGGACTTCTCCCAGATTTCACCGTTGTTCTTGACTCCGCCCACCGCGATCGCACCGGGGTGACCCGCCGGGTAGCTCACCTCGGAACCCTCGTTGCCGGAGGCAGCGACCACGACGACGTTCTTCTTGAGTGCGTAGGCGACGGCATCCGCCTCCGCCTCGACCTTGGCCGCGCCTCCGGACGAGACGTTGATGACGGAGGCTCCGTGGTCGACGGCATAACGGATCGACTCGGCGAACCCGCTGTCGCGATGTCCGTCGTCGCGGATGTCGAGGATCTTGGCCTCGGGAGCGAGCCCCATGACGCCGTCGGCCCCACCCGCGCCGTGGCCATGGGCGGCGATGATCGAGGCCATGGCGGTGCCGTGATCGTCGCCGGGGTCGGGAGCGGTGGACCCGCCGTCGATGAAGTCCTTCCCCTCGATCACATTGCCCTTGAGGTCGACGTGACCGGCATTGACACCGGAGTCGATGACAGCGACGGTGACGCCTTTGCCCTTCGAGACCTTCCAGATGGATGCCGCGTCGAAGGCCTCCAGCGGCCACTGGTCTTCTCTGGTCTGGTCCGCCGAAGCGGCCGGTGCAGCGGCGAAGATCAGCGCACCCGCGAGCACAACGCCGCCCACCGAGCGCAGCGTCCGTGTGAAGGCCATCCTTTGTCCTCTCTCAGGCGATGTGGGGGCTGCGGCTTCGCCGGCCGAGCCCCCACACTGTTCTACATGCTGCCGCGTCGTCGCTACTCGATGACCCGGGGAGCGTTGTTGCGCTCGGGCGTCCAGGTCTCCTCGTCCTCGACCAGGTAGTCGGGACGCTCCCCCTCGCGCCCCTCTTCCTCGTCCGCACGGTCGGTCTGGCCGCGGCCCATCATGCGGTTCGCGCCCTTGCCGACGTTGCTGCCGCCGCCGGCTCCCGCCGCGCCACGGCTCCTGTGCAGGCCCGAGCCGCCCGGCGTACCGCGGGTGCCCGAGCCGGTGCCCTTGGCGGCACCGACGACGCCGCCGCCGCGTCGGGCGAGGCTGCCGCCGCGGCCGGCGGCCGCGCCGCCCCTGCCGCCCGCACCTGCCCCCGCGCCACCGGCGCCCGGCATACCGCTCCGGCCCGCGGCGCCACCACGACCGGCGCCACCCGCACCCGCGCCGCCCGCCATGGCGCCGCGCCCACCGAGGCCGCCCAGAACACCCGCGCCGGCACCGCCGTAACCACCGGCACCGGCCGTGCCTCCGGTACCCACGCCGCCGGCACCGCCGGCTCCGCCTCCGACGCCCGCGGTCCCGCCGCCGTACCCGCCGGCGCCGGTCGTGCCCCCGGCGATGCCGTCGATTGCAGTGCCGACCTGCGGCTTGGTGCTGGCCACCGGCTTCTGCACGCCACCGGTGATGCCGGATTCACGCGGCGACTGCACGTCACGCGACGGCGTGAGGGTGCCGGTGGTGCCTCCCGTCCTGCCGCGGCCTGCGTCGCTGGGACGGGGACTGCCGACCTCGGCAGGAATCGGCATGGGCACGGGGGCGACGCCGCCCGGGTCACCCGGGTAGTCGTCCTTCTCGTCGTAACGCTTGGGCATCGGCTTCTTCGTCCACGACCCCATCGACATGGACTGCGCGTTGTAGCCCGCGCCGAGCTGCTCCATCTTCACAGCCATCTCGAGCTGCGCTTCCTTGCCCGCCGACAGCGAACCGCGGTTCTTGTCGAGGGCGGACTGCGTGCCCATCCCGTTGCCGAGGTCGGCGTGAAGCTGCGCGTCGCTGCGGTCGAACCCGTCGCCGAGGGCGTCGCCCCAGCTGGACAGGGTGCCGGGCTTCTCCATCGCGTCGACCTGCGGCTTGATCGCCTTCAGGATGGACGCCGCGTTGGTCATCGCCTGCGACGTGTACCGTGCGTACGTCGAGCAGTCGCTGATCATCTTGCTGATGACCCTGGCCTGGGCCTTGAAGCCCTCGGCCGCCGCGCCGTCCCAGTGCTGGGTGATGTGCTCGACCGCCGCGTCGAACACCGACTTGGCGCTGCCCGAACCCACGACCAGCTGGTCGTGCACGTCCATCCAGCCCTTGGCGCAGGACTCGACCTCGACATGGTCGGCGTTGGCGAGCATGCCCTTCATCTGGTCCATGTTCTTGCTGCCGGCGAAGTCGGTGGTGTGCTCACCGGCGTAGCACTGGGTCGGGGCGTTGTACTCGTAGTACGTCCCCGCGTTGTCAGTCATGGTGCGTTACCCCCTTGGCGACCGGCACGACGTTCCTCACTGCCCTGACTGCTGCGGCCTCGGCGACGCTCATGGCCCCGTTCACCGACCGGACCCGGACATGCCGCCCTGCGCGTCGTACTCGGCGTCCGAATAGTGGCCGTGGACCTTCTTCGTCTTGTCGCCGAAATCGTTCATGACACCGTGGATGTAGGTGACGACCGCCTCGATGTGCGTCTTCATGTCCTCGTGCGCACGCGCCAGCTTCTCGGCCTCTTCGAAACCGGCGCCGAGCGCGCCGGGCGGCAGGTAGGTGTCGTTCTTGGCGCAGACGTTGGCCACACCCAGCTGGCTGATGACGCCGTTGAGCTTGGTGATCGTGTCCTCAAGCTCACTCAGATCGACCTTGTACTGGTCACTCATCGTGTCGCTTCCCCGTTCCTACTCATGTGTTGATCCCTCGCTTGCGACGCCAGTCGCCGAGCACCACGCCGCCGCCCACGAGCAGCGCGACACCGCCGACCGCGCCGCCGACCGTGTACACGGCGTAGCGCTCGGTGCGTTCCTGGGGGCTCTCGCCGAGGATGACGGTCGCCGCCTCGATCTTCTCCCGGGCGCCGGCGTTGACGACGGGGTCCGGCGTCGGGGCGTCCTTCGGGGTGGTGGCGTCGTCGTTGACGGCGGCCACGGGGTCGATCACGCCCCAGCCGACGAAATCGTCGCGGCCCGGCTTGCTGCGGTCCGCGGTCTGCTCGATCTGGGTGATGACCTGGCGGTAGCTCCAGTCCGGGTGCTTGGCCCGGATGAGGGCGGCGACACCGGAGACGTACGGCGCGGAGAAGCTGGTGCCCTGGTCGATGCAGTGGCCGCCGAAGGGGACGGTGGAGACCATGTCGACGCCGGGGGCGGCGATGCCCACGAAGGGGCCGGGCTGGGAGAAGTTGGCGCGGGCGTTGTCGCGGTCGGAGGCGCCGACCGCGAGGACGCCGTCGTAGGAGGCGGGGTAGGTCAGCTTGACCTGGCCACCGGCGCCGTCGTTGCCGGCGGAGGCGACGATCAGGGCGTCGCGCTCCTGGGCGTACCTGACGGCCTGCTCCAGCGCCGAGTTGGGCGGCATCGCCGTGGCGGTGTCCTGCGAGATGTTGATGACCTGGGCGCCGGCGTCCGCGGCGTACTTGATCGCTTCGACCATCGTCCTGACCGTGCCGCCGCCCTGGTTGTCGTTCTGGCGGATGGCGAGGATCGACGCGCGCGGGGCGATGCCGACGAAGCCGGTTTCCCTGGAGGGCCGGGCGGCGATGATGCCGGCGACCTTGGTGCCGTGGCCGACCGGGTCCTTGGTGCCGTCGTTCGTCCTGCCCCGCTCGATCAGGTCCTTGCCGCCGCGGAACTGGATGGCGGTGGCGAGCTGCCGGTTGTTCTTGTCGACGCCGGTGTCGATGACGGCGACCTTCACCCCGAGACCCTGGGTGTCCTTCCACAGCTGGTCCAGGACGATGCGCTGCAGCGACCACGGCGTGCCCTTGATCACGTCGGACGGGAACGAGCACTGGGTGTCGTCGATCTGGAAGCGCTCGGCGTCGCCGTCGTCGGCGATGACCGTGCGTACGTCGCCGGCGGACGACGCCGAGGCGACGCCGGAGGCCGGCGGGCCGAAGGCGGCGAGCGCCGCTGTCGCGGCGATTGCGGCGGTGCGCCTCACGGCGTGCGATCCCATTGGTGTTCCGTCCTCCCGTTGTGCGCGGTTCGTGGTCAAACCGCCGATGAGGGCGAGCACGTACGTCTTCCGTACACGCCCGCCCTCATCACGTATTACGCGGCCAGGCGCGCAATCAGCCCCAGATCTGCCGGTTCTTGTTCTCGGTGGCCTGGTAGTTCTGCGCGGCCGTGTCGAGGGCACGGGCGATGGCCTCCAGCGTCTGGTGCATGGACGCGGCGCGCTGGTCCCACTCGGTCTGCTTGGCGCGGTAGGCCTCCTGCGCGGAGCCCTCCCACGTGGTCGCGATCTTCTTGACGCCGGACTCGAGGTCGTCCAGCTGGCGCTTGATGTTGTTGGCCGTCGTACGCACGTCGCTCGCGGCCTGGGAGATGGTCTGGAAGTTGACCAGGATCTGCCCGGACATGTGATGTCTCCTCAGATGTTGGATTCGGATGCGTGATCCGGCCGGCGCGGCGTCAGATCACCGCGCGGGGAAGGTCATCCGAACGGGTTGCCGCCCTGCGCCGAGATGCCCTGGATGGACGCGCGCTGCTCCTCTTCGGAGGCGGAGTAGTTCTTGGTGCTCGCGTCCACGGCTTCCTTGATGTCGCCCAGGATCTGGTTGATCTTGTTGGCGTCCTCGTTCACCTGCGTCTGCAGGTTGTTGTACGCCGTCGCGGCGGAGCCCTTCCACCCGGAGGTGATCGTGTCGATCACGGTCTGGAGGCGGCGGATCTCGCCCTGGATCGAGGAGTTGACCGTGGAGATGCGGTTGCTGAAAGCAACCATCTCCTCCTCGGTCATGGTGAACTGCTGTCCAGCCATGTGTCGCGTCCCCCATGAGACGTAGAAGATCGGATTCGACGTACATCGGAAGATGTCGCCGGTCTTCAACTCTAGCCAATAGCAGTGACAAGGCGAACAGGTACCCGGATCCGTATCGGGATCCTGACCTTCATCACCAAACCCTCACGTTGGCACGAGAGTTGATGGCGTGGCCAATGGATTGTCAAATACTCAATCAATATCCGTGAAGCCTTGCGGAAATGCCAGTTCAGGAGCCCTGGGCCTGTTTTGCGGCGTTCACGTCGAGCGTCGGTCCGCTCGCGAGAAGGTCCGACCAGATCCGCGGCACCGGCACCGGGGAGTTCTTCGCGTAGCCGAGCTTGGTCTGCACGACGCCGACCGCGTCGTCCTGCTTGGCGGCGCCGCCGCTGTCGCTGTCGCCGGTCGTCGGCACCGAGTAACGCAGTCCGGTGTCGGTGACCAGGAAGATGGACCCGATGCGCTTGTCGGTGCCGTCGTACGCCTTGTAGAAGAGGCCGCTACCCGGCGAGACGTAGGTGTTCGTACCGCTCTGCGCCACGTCCCGGGGGAACTTCCTCCCGGCCCACATCGTCATCGCCGGCTTCTTGGTCAGCTTGTCGTCGACCCCGCCGTACACGCTGCAGGCGACCTTGCGGCCGTCCTTCTCGTCCTGGGTGTTGGCCTGCGTGACCGCCTTCTGCGGCCAGCCGAGGTCGTCCATGAAGGTCTCGCTCGCCTGGGCCGAGGTGACTTCGCCCACGTTGACGGAGACCGCCTCCGGCGATCCGCTGTACAGCGAGCTCGCCTGAGGGCTGTTCAGCAGCAGCTTCGCCATGAAGTCCGTGACGCGCACGACCCGGTCCCGCTGCACCACGTACTGGTCCTCGTTGGCCTTCAGCACCAGGCCGACCTTCGCGTGCTCGGGGCTCAGGCCCGGCGCGGTGGACGACTCGCCCATGCCGTCGACCGGCGGGAAGGAGATGGCGGCACCCGGCACGTTGTTGAGGGTCGACAGGAAGTCGGCGTCGACCTTCTGCGGCTGCGCCGAGGCGCCGAAGATGACCTGGCGAAGGGTGTTGACCAGTTCGGGCTCCTGCTTCCAGTCGGGGCCGCCGAGCAGGTAGGTGAAGCCCCGGTCCGTCACCAGGTACTGGGCGCCGCCGGGCACCTCGATGTACATGGCCTCGTCGTCCCGGAGCCGGTTCCCGCCCCCGACGAGGGCCGCCTCCTTGGGCTTCTGCTGGTTGATCACGAGGACCGCCCGCTGCGCCGACCGGTCCGTGCCGCCGCCCGGGGTCTCGCACAGCGCCCAGGTCTTGGGCTTGCCGGCGTCGCCCTGACTGGGCAGCCGGTCCGGCGCGTAGGGGATGCCGATGGTGGTGCCGAGCGTCATGCCGCTGTTGTCGAGCACCGACTCCTTGACCTTGATGACCTCGAACTTCTCGGGGTCGAGCAGCAGTCGGGCGGAGGCGAGGTTGAGAACCGGGTGCAGCTGCGCCTCACCGTTGGTCTTCAGCACCACGTAACGGGTGGTGGACTCGTCCCCGACGATGACCTTCTGGGCGGGAGTGTCCCAGCCCTTGGGCGCCGAGGGCTTCAATATGCCCCAGAATCCGAAGCCGACCACGACCAGCAGACCCACGACGAGACTCGGGGCGACCGTCTTCAGCGGTCGCGGCGCGGCCTCCTCCGAACCGTGCGGGGAGGGCTGGAGAAACGCGGCCACCGTGCGCCTCCGCGCGAACGAGTAGGCGTTCAGCTCATCCCTACGTGTCGCCATCCCTGCGTCAACTCCCCGTGTGTCGCTGCCTTGTCGTGGCGTTCCCCGGCCCCGTCGGTCCGCGCGGTGACGGCTGTGGTGAGGGGGACCCCTACTATGCCGTGTGACGATCGCACCGTACGGTACGGGGTAGCGCGATCGGCCCGCCAGCGGCACCCGGAGCGTCCCACCCCGGCAGGGCGAAGCGGACGCGAGCGAGCGCTGGACGACGCCGGACGCCACCCACGCGGCACAGGTACCGGCAGAAGCAGAAGGGTTGTACGGGGGATGACCACCGCGACGAGTTCCCGGCGCAGTCCGGGGGACGAGCCATCGCAACAGTACGCCGGACCACCCGGGAACGGGCGGGGCGACTCCCCCGCGGCGCGGGCCGGGGCGGCGGCCCCGGTGATGACCCGCAGGCCCGGGAGCATAGGCCCGGTGCGGGTGCAGCAGCTCGTGCTGATCGAGCTGGCACTCGCACTGCTGCTGGGCGGCTGGCTGATCCACAAGGTGGCCGGGCCCGTCGTGGCCGCGGTCATCGCCCTGCCGCTGGTGCTGTTCGGCCTGGTGCGGCGGCGCGGCCGCCCGATGCCGGAGTGGATGGCCGCCGCCCGTGCCCTGAAGGCCCGTCAGCGGCGCAACGCCGTCGGCGTCCCGCAGGGCACCGACCCCGGTTTCGTGCCGGTCGTGGAGTGCGACCCGGCACTGCGCACCTACGGGTACACCGACGAGCGCGAACAGCGTGAGATCGGCATGGTCGGCGACGGCACCTTCCTGACGGCCGTCGTCCAGGTGCAGGCGGTCGACGAGCCGCTGCGCCCGGCCCGCGGCGTCCGCTCGCTCCCCCTGGACCTGCTGAACGGCCTGCTGACGGTGGACGACATCCGGCTCGCGTCGGTCCAGGTCGTCCAGCACACGCAGCCCGCGCCCGCCCCGCACCTGCCCCCGCAGGCGGTGGCCGCGCGCTCCTACGCGCCGCTGCAGGCGCAGAGCCAGACGCCGGGGCTGCGGCTCACCTGGATCGCGATCAAACTCGACCCCGAACTCTGCCCCGAGGCGGTGCGGGCGCGCGGCGGCGGCATGGCCGGAGCGCGGCGCGCCCTGCTGCGGGCCGCCGACCACCTGGTGAGCCGGCTGGTGGGCACCGGTCTGGAGGCCCGTGTGCTGACCGAGCCCGAGATCATCGCCGCGGTGGCGACGTCGAGTTGCGTGAACCCGCTCGCCACGACGGGTGGCGCCGCCCTCGACGGCAGCCGCCAGGCGCGCCGTACCTCGGAGAGCGCGCGGGCCTGGCGCTGCGACGACCGCTGGCACACCACGTACTGGGTGAGTCGCTGGCCGCAACTGGGCTCCGGCGCCACCGCGCTGCCCGATCTGGTCGGCCTGCTCACCTCCTCGCCCGCGCTGGCCAGCACCTTCTCGCTGGTCCTCGCACCGGGCGGCAGCCGCGCGGCGCTGCTGTCCGGGTACGTACGGCTGACCGGCCGCAGCGAGAACGAACTGGTGGAGGCGCGCCGCCAGTTGGAGCGCCGCGCCACCGCGTCCCGGCTGGGCCTGGTGCGGCTGGACCGCGAGCAGGTGCCCGGCATCCTCGCCACGCTGCCCCTGGGAGGTACCCGCTGATGCCGGCTCCGACCGTTCCCGCCTTCGGCGGACAGCGCCCCGGCGCGGGCTCCGGCCTCCCCGGCGGCGCCGAACCCCGCCCTTCGCACCTGCCGCAGGGCACCGACCCGCGCGGCTCCTCACTCGCCGGCGCCGGACGGCGCACGCTGCGCGCCGCCTTCGGGCTGCTCGGGCCGCGCCGAGACCGGCACACCCTGCCTCCCGGGCAGCTCTCCGGGCTGTCCCTGCCGATCGGTGACGACGGTGTCGTCATCGGGATCGACGCCGCCAACCAGCCCGCCGTGCTGGCGCTGAGCCGCCCGGCCCGGCTCGACGTGGTGCTGGTCGGCAGCATGTGGCTGGCGCAGGTGCTGTCGCTGCGCGCGGCCGCGACCGGTGCGCGGGTCGCGGTGGAGACCGCCCGGCCCCAGTCGTGGGCGCCGATGGCACAGGCGGCGGGGGGCGGCCAGCAGTGCGTGACGGTGCACGAGGTGGGGCGGATCGCCCCGCAGGGTCCCTCGGTGCACAGCCCCGTCGTCATCGTCCGTGACTGCGGCGCCCGTCCGCCGCGCAGCCGGGTGGCGGCGCAGTCCTGGCAGTCGGTCGTGACCCTGCTGCCGTACCTCGGGCCCACGGCCCCGCGGTTGCTCGCCGGCGCCGACGTGGTCGGGCTGCAGCGGGTCTCTCCCCAGGAGGCCGAGGTCATCGGCCGGGTCATGGGGCTGTCGGAGGCCGACGTGGCCGCGCTGCCGACGCTCGGCGACAACGTGACGATGTGGTGCACGCGCAAGCACCGGCAGTTCGTGATGACGCAGCCCACCGACGCGGAGTCCGGCCTTCTCGGCCCGGCCCGGCGCGTGGACTGATCCGGGGCCGGCCCGGCGGGGCGTTCCGGACGCGCTCGTGCCGCGGCGGTTTCCGCGCCGCGGCACGGGGCATGGGGCTCAGGGGTCCCGGGGTCCGCAGCGGTCGCGTCAACCCGCCGGCAGCACGGCCCTCGTGGGGGGCAAAGGGGGCATCACCGCGGCGTGCCGGTCGTCATGCCGCCGGCGCTTGCCCTACCGGCGGGCCGGGTGATTAGGCTCTTCGGGTGAGCCGCCGGCGGCTGTGCCGCGGGAACTCCGAGACGGGGGAATCGCGTCCGCTCCGACGGAAGAGGCGCGTACATCAGTTGACCAGGAGGCACAGTGAGCAGCGATCAGGACGACATCCGCACGGGCGGGGCCGTCCCGGACGGGGAACAGTCCGACGCGGACCTCACGGGCGAGTTCCAGATCGACTACGCGCCGCCGTCCTGGTACACCCAGCAGGCGGGCGGAGGAGCGCCGACGCCCGCTCCCCCGGCCCCGGGTCCCGCGGTGAGCCCGCCGCCGCCCGTCGGGCCCCCGGTGGGTCCGCCCGTGGCACCGCCGGTGGCGGCCGCGTCCGAGGCGACGCCGCAGGAGCCGCAGATCCCCCGTCAGCCGCGGGCCGGGCAACCGCCCGTCCCTGCACCGGCGGAACCGCAGCCCGCTCCGGTGGCCCCCGACCCCGCCCGCGAGGCGGCCGCGGCGGCGGTCTTCGCCGCCCCCGAGCCCGCCAGGGCCGAGGAACCGCAACCGGTGCACCCGCAGCCGGTGGAGCCCCAGCCGGCGCAGTCCCAGTCGGCGGAACCGCCGTCGGCGGATGAGTCCGCGCCGGTCGCAGCCGGCGCCGAGCCCGCCGAAGCGGAGCCCGCGGAGCCGGACGCCCTGCCGCGGCCGCCCGTGCCGCAACCCGGGGAAGCACCCGAGGCGGAGGCCGCGCCCGCCCCCGACGAGCAACAGCCCGGGCCGCAGCCGCCCGTCGCCCCGCCGCCCGCGCCGGCGCCGCAGTCCCAGGTGCCACCGCTGCCGCCGGAGTACCAGCCGGCCACCCCGCAGGAGGCGCCGCGGCAGCACGCTCCGGTGCCGCCCGCGCCGCAGCAGGGGTACGGCTACCCGCAGCCGCCGCACCAGGGCGCGCCGTGGAACGACCCCAACGCGCCGACGCCGCAGCCGCCGTACGGCTACGGCTACCCCCAGCCCGCCCCGCCCCCGCACGGTTACGGCTACCCGCAGCCGGACCAGGGCGCGCCGTGGGGCGACCCCAACGCGCAGCAGCCTCCCCAGCCGCAGCCCCAACCTCCGTACCCGCAGCAGGGATACGGCTACCCGCAGCCCGGGCCCGGTCCGCAGGCCCAGCCCCAGCCGCCCATGCCGCCGTACGCGCAGTCGGCCCCGCAGCAGCCCCCGGCTCCCGCACCCGGCCCCGGGCCGGCCCCGCAGCAGGGGCAGCGGCCGGTGCCGCCTTACGCCGACGGCCCCAATCCCCCGGCGCCGCCGTACGGTTACGGCTACCCGCAGCCCGGCCCGGGCCCGCACGCCCAGCCGCAGCCCCAGCCGCCGGTGCAGCCCCAGCCACAGCAGCAGCCCACCCCGCCCGTGGACCCGCGCACGGCCGCCGGCTGGGGTGGCCCCGGTCCCGGCCAGGAACAGCAGCAGCGGGTGATGCACGGCGCGCCGCTCGGCTACAACGCGGCTGTGGAGCTGTCCTCGGACCGCCTGCTGCGCCAGCAGCCGAAGGCACGCAAGAACAACAACCAGCCGTCGCGCTTCAAGATCGGCGCGAAGAAGGAGGAGCAGGAGCGCCAGCGCAAGCTGGACCTCATCCGCACCCCGGTGCTGTCCTGCTACCGGATCGCGGTGATCAGCCTCAAGGGCGGCGTCGGCAAGACGACGACCACCACCGCCCTGGGCTCCACGCTCGCGTCCGAGCGCCAGGACAAGATCCTCGCCATCGACGCCAACCCGGACGCCGGCACCCTCGGCCGCCGCGTGCGCCGCGAGACGGGGGCGACGATCCGCGACCTGGTCCAGGCGCTCCCGCAGCTCAACAGCTACATGGACATCCGCCGCTTCACCTCGCAGGCGCCCTCCGGTCTGGAGATCATCGCCAACGACGTGGACCCGGCCGTCTCCACCACCTTCAACGACCAGGACTACCGCCGCGCGCTGGCCCTGCTCGGGCAGCAGTACCCGATCATCCTCACCGACTCGGGCACCGGACTGCTCTACAGCGCGATGCGCGGCGTGCTCGACCTGGCCGACCAGCTGATCATCATCTCCACCCCGTCGGTGGACGGTGCCAGCAGCGCCAGCACGACCCTCGACTGGCTCGGCGCGCACGGCTACGCCGACCTGGTGCAGCGCAGCCTCACCGTGATCTCCGGGGTCCGCGAAACCGGAAAGATGATCAAGGTGGACGACATCGTCGCGCACTTCGAGACCCGCTGCCGCGGCGTCGTCGTGGTGCCCTTCGACGAGCACCTCGCCGCGGGTGCCGAGGTCGACCTCGACATGATGCGGCCGAAGACCCGGGAGGCGTACTTCCACCTGGCGTCGCTGGTCGCCGAGGACTTCGTCCGCGCCCAGCAGGCCCAGGGCGTCTACCCGCCCCAGCAGCAGATGCCGCCGCAGCAGGGCGGCTACCCGCCCCAGCAGGGGCAGCAGCCGTACCCGCCGCAGCAGCCGATGCCTCCCCAGCAGGGGTACGGCTACCCGCAGCAGCCCTACGGACAGCCGGCCCCGCCGCCCCCGACCGCGCAGGGCGGCATGCCCCAGGGCTGGACCCAGCAGCCGCCCCCGCCCCCGCATGAGGCGCAGTCCGGGCAGCAGCCCCCGCCGCAGGGGCCCGTCCCGCCGGGCTGGACCCAGCAGCAGTGAGCGCAAGGGCCCGTCCCGCCGTCGTGGCGGGACGGGCCCTTCCCGTCGGTGCGGTCAGCGGCGCACCGGCCGCCGGTTCACTTCGCGCCGTAGGCGTCGACCAGTTCCCGGGCCCGCTTGACGTCGCCGGCCATCCGCTCCAGGAGCGCGTCGATCGTGTCGAACTTCTCCATGCCCCGCAGGTAGGCGAGGAAGTCGACGGCGACGTGCAGCCCGTACAGCTCCAGCCCGACGCGGTCGATGGCGTACGCCTCCACGGTGCGGGCGGTTCCGTCGAAGGTGGGGTTGGTGCCGACGGAGATCGCGGCGGGCATGGCCTCGCCCTCGACGTGCAGCCAGCCGGCGTAGACCCCGTCCGCGGGGATCGCGGTGTGCGGCAGCGTCTCGACGTTCGCCGTGGGGTAGCCGAGGTCGCGGCCGCGCTGCGCGCCGCGGACGACCACGCCCTCGACGCGGTGCGGCCGCCCGAGGATCTCGGCGGCGCCCGCGACGTCGCCCTCGGCGATCAGTCGGCGGGTCATGGTGGAGGAGAACGGCTCGCCGCCGCCCGCCTCGCCCGTCAGGTAGAGGTCGACGACGTCCACCTCGTAGTCGTACTTCAGCCCCATCGCGGCCAGGAACTCCACGTCACCGGCCGCCTTGTGCCCGAAGCGGAAGTTCGGGCCCTCGACGACGGCCCGCGCGCGGAGCGCGTCGACCAGCACGGTACGGATGAAGTCGCCCGGCGAGAGCCGCGAGAACTCGGCCGTGAACGGAAGGATGAGCAGCGCGTCGACGCCCAGCTCCGCCATCAGCTCGGCGCGGCGGTGGTGGGCCGCAAGCAGCGGCGGGTGGCTGCCGGGCCGGACGACCTCGCTGGGGTGCGGGTCGAAGGTGACGACGACGGAGGCGACGCCCAGCTCACGGGCGCGCTCCACGGCCCTGCCGATGATCAGCTGGTGCCCGCGGTGGACGCCGTCGTACGAGCCGATGGTGACGACGCTGCGTCCCCAGTCCTCAGGGACGTCCTCCAAGCCTCGCCAGCGCTGCACAGTGACCGCTCCTCGACCGCCGATGGTTCTTCGATGTGCAGGTCCAAGCCTGCCATGCCGGGGCGCGCCCCGGCGCGGCGCCCCCGTTGACCGCGCCATTGCGGCGCGTCCTCGGCGGCCGGGCCGCCCGCGAGCCGGACCACATCCGGGTGGCACACGACCGTGCCGCCCCAGGCGGCCGTGCTGATCACCAGGGCAGCCCGGGGCCGGTGCGGGCCGGTCACAGACCCACCGCCTCGGCGGGCGCCAGCTGGTCGCACATGCGCCGGGCGCTGGGGCCGATGACCGCGTCCCAGACCCCAGGGCCCGCGCCGTCGGGGCAGTCCGCGGTCAGCCATCCGCGCACTTGCCGGGCGAATCCAGGCGACCCGCTGACCAGCTGCACCAGCCGCCGGTCGAACAGGGCCGCACCCTCGGGCGTACGGCAGAGCATGAGGCCGACCCGGTGCACCAGATCGCGGGTCGTCCGGGCCGGCCGCCCGGCGCACCCGTCGGCGGCCGCGGTGAGGAGGGCGTCCAGCACGGCCGGGTCGCGTTCCTGACCCAGGAGGACGTCCAGCAGCTCCCGGCGCAGCGGTCGGGAGACATGGCTGCCCGGTGCGGCCAGCACGGGCGCCAGCACTCTGCGCACCTGCGGCGGGTGCTCCCGTAGCAGTCCGGTGACCAGCGGGAGCAGGACGGCACGGGCGGCCGGCCCGTGCTCCAGGCGGCGGTCGAGGTAGGCCGCCGCGTGCCCGGCGTCCTCCGGGCGGTGAGCGAGATGGTCCCACACCAGGGCGGCCGCCCGGCGGGCGAGCGCCGGGGTGGACACCTCGGCCAGTTCGCGCAGCACCTCGGCGGCGCCGGGGCCGGGCTCGCGCAGCCGGGAGTGGAACGCGGCGAGCACCTGCTCGGGGTGCGTGGGGAGGGCCGCGGCGAGCGCCGCGGCCGGCAGCAGCGGGTCGCCCGCGGCGAAGCCGTCCAGCGCGGCCCGCAGATGAAGGGAACGGGTCGCCGGGTCCCGCACCAGGAGGCCGAGTGCGGCGCCGTGCAGGGCACGGTCGGCGGGGTGGGCCAGGATGGCCAGGGCCGCGTGGCGCAGCAGCTCGCGGTCGGCGGCGAGCGCGGCGTGCGGGGCGGCCAGCAGGCCGTACGTGGCCGCGGCGGCGTGCCGCTCCGGCCGGTCGTCGTGCGCCCAGCGGTCGACGGCGCGGCACACGGCGGACGGCTCGTCCTCGGCGAGGGCCGCCAGCACCTCCCGGGCACGTGGGTGGTCCGTGGCGGCCAGAACCTCGGTGAGGTCGTCCACGGCCTGCCTCCGGTGCGTGTGGAGCAGGGCCTGCGCCGCCGTGGCGACCGTCGGCCGGGGACCGGAGGGTGCGGACTGCAGCAGCCGTTCGTCGGCGAACCAGTCGCACAGCGCGGGCAGCGACGGCCGCGGCGCCGCCGCCAGCACCTCGCCTGCCGCCGTCAGGAACCGCTCCCGCGGGCCGTCCGCGGCGCGGGGCGGGCCGTCGGCGGGCAGCAGCAGGCGCAGCAGCGCCAGGCGCTCCTCCGGGGACAGCCGCAGCCGCCGCCAGAACCACGGCCCGAACTCCCCCAGCCCCGTGCCCTCGTGGAAGCCACCGGCCTCGATCGAGCGGGCGGTGACGCGTTCCGCCAGCAGCCGCAGCACGTCCCGGTACGGGGTCGCGTCCGGCACCCCGAGCAGGGTCTCCCCCAGCAGATGCGCCGCCCACCACACCGCGTCCGCGCGCCGGGCCGCCGTACGCGCCGCGCCCCCGGCCTCCCCGCGCTGCCGGGGCACACCGTCGAGCGGGACGGTCCCGCCGTCGCGGGGCGCGGGCGAGGCGGCGTCGCGGTCGAGCACCAGGACCAGTTGCCGCAGCCTGCGGGCGAGGGTTTCCGGCCCCGGCCGGCGCGCGGTGAGCAGCAGCGCCTGCACGACGGGGCCGATGCGGTGCCGCGGCACGGGCAGGCAGCGCGGCGCGGAGGGCGGGGCGAGCGGCGGCGCGGGCGGCACCGGCGGCACGGCGGTGTGCCGCGGCAGCGCCCCGGCCCGGGCGGGCAGCCGCACGGGGACCTCGGCGCAGCCGTCCCGGTCGCCGGCCGACCAGCGGTGGACCAGGGCGTACAGTGCCTCGTCCAGGTCGAGCTGGCAGCCCTGAAGCCAGTCGCCGAACTCCTCGTGGGCGAAGCGGTACCCGGCGCCGGCCGGCACCAGGAGCCCCTCCGTGAGCACCGCGGCCGCCCACCCGGGGCGCCACGGGAACAGCTCCTCGAAGGACGCGCGGTCCAGTTCGCCCTGCCCGGGGCCCAGGCAGCGCCGGGCCGCCTCGTGCGCCTGACCGGCGACGCGGGCGGCCAGCCGCCGTACCTCCGTGGCCGGGGCGTGGGCCGCGGCGGCCGCGATGCGGCCCGCGATCCGCAGGCAGACCAGGTCCAGGTGGGCCGAGAAGACCTCGGCCCGGCCGGGCCGTCCCGTGAGGCCACCTCCGGCGGCCCGTACCTCAGACAGCAGCCGCAGCGCCAGCGGATGAACCGCGTCCTGCCCTGCGAGGGCACCCGCGGGCAGCCCGTGCCGCTCCCGGACGAGCCTCGCCGGCTCCTCCGGCAGGGCGCCGAGGCGGAGGCAGGCGGGCAGCGGCCGGGCCCCCGGCGGGGTGCCGGCGTCGTGGAGCAGGCCGGGCGGAAAGAGCGTGCCGGCCTGCTCCCAGTACTCGGGGCGGCACGCCACGATCAGCCGCATCCCCGCCACACGCAGCCAACGCGCCGTCTCCGCGGTCCACTCGGGCAGCGCGTGGGCGAGCAGCGGCGGCATCTCCTCGGGAGCGTCCAGGACGACGAGCAGCGGCCGTCCCACGGCGCGCGCCAGGCGGGCGACGGCATCGGGCGACGCGTCGGCCGGCGCGAGCTCCGGCGCCTTCCCGGCGTGCAGGACGCGTCCCGCGGCGGCCAGTGCCCGCTCCACGGCCTCCCTCAACCCGGCGTCTGCCGCCCGCAGTTCCGCCCCGCGCAGCCACACCGTGGGCGCCGGGTCCGGACCCGCGGCGCGGCGGGCGGCCAGTGCCTCCAGTTCGGTCGTGCGGCCGCTGCCAGGGGCGCCGACCAGGCCGAGCACATGGGCGCGTCCTTCCTCCGTGAAGCGCGCCAGCTCCGCCTCCGTGTCCGGGCGCGCGACGGTCTCGCGCCAGGGCCGCGGCCGGGCCGCGCTGCCTACGGAGGTCGCGCTCAGCAGCAGCGCGCCGGCGATGTTCAGGTGCGGCCCGTACGCGGGCACGGTCGCCGCGTTGCGCGCCAGCACGTCCGCGAGCACCCCGCTTTCCGCGGGCGCCCGCAACGGCACGGCGAATCCACCCGCGCGCCGCCCCGCGTGCAGCGCGGTCACCACGAGGCCGTGCACGGCACCGGTCTCCGCGTCGATCACCGGCTCCCCCGAGGCGACCGCGCGCAGCGGCTCGTCGTCGCCGCGCGAACCTATGAGCTCGTACGCCGTGTCGAGCAGGTGGAAGCGGTCCGTCGCGGTGTACGTCACCGGCGCCGTCCCCGCGATTGTGGCATTCACCCAGGCCGCGCCGCGCAACCGCACGCAGCGGCCGGGCCCGTCGGCCCGCGCGAACCCGGCCACGGGCAGCGGCGGTACGTCCAGCCCCTCCGTCGCCACGAGCGCGAGCCCCAGCTCCGGCAGCGGCGTGATCGCGGGCGCCTCGACGAGGATCGTCTGCTCCCCGTGCGCGTGCAGCACGAGCCGTACGAGGCCGTCCACGGCCTCGTGGCTCGTCACGAGCGTCCCCCGCCCGTCCCGCGCCTCGACCAGAAACCCCGTCCCCCGCGGCCGTCCGGCCAGGTCACGGACGCGCACCAGCGCCCTGTCGACATCGGCGGGCAGTACCGCCATCTGCGTACCTCCCCGCCACAGTGCCCGTTTCGACCGTAGACGTCCGTTGATCGACACAACAGGTCCCATGTCGAAAGCGCCCCCGAGCGCTCCCTCTCTTCACTCCGAGCGCCTGCCCGTTGGAGTGAATTGATCTTGTGGGGTGGATAGGGACGGGAGGAGGGGGATCGTGCGGCGCGGGCCGCGAGGGGGGAGGGCCCGCGCTCCACGGTTCTTGGTTCGGGCCTGCGCGCGTGCGAGGTGGGCCGGGAGCGGGGCCTTTGGGGTGGGCATTCCGGCCACGTGCGGCGCCGTTGTGGTTGTGCACCCGGCTATCACTGGGGGTGCCCCTGCGCATGCGGTGAAACCGCCTGCCCACGCCCCCACCGGCCGTTGGCCGCGGAACCGACGGAGGGGGCGGGGTCGTAGGGGTGGGCGTTCTGGACCCTGACGCATATGTGTTGTGCAGCACAGACGGCACAACCTGAACCGCCCGCCATGCACATAAGTATGCGGTCCAGAATGCCCAGCCCCGGAGGCCCCGTTCCCGGCCCATCCACGCACGCGCGCAGGCCCGCACTGATCGTGCCGGGCAATCGGGCGGGCGGGTGGGCGGGTGGGGAACTCCGCCGCAGGCGCAGACAACCCGCACACGACAACGGACCGCAACCACAACCACTTGGCACGCGAGCGCAGCGCAGCGTCACCCGAGGTTGGCGAGGATCCTGGCCTGGCCCTCCCGCTCTTCGACCAGCGCCAAGAACTCCCCCTCCGGCCCGAACACCGCCGTGGGCACCGCGCCCAGGGACGGCGGCGCGTCCAGCCGCACGCCGTTGCCGAGCAGCCGCGCCTGCCGGGCGTCCACGTCCCACCGGGGGAACGCCGCCGCCGCGGCCTGCGCGATGGGCAGCACCGCGAAGGACTCCGTCAGCTGCTCCAGCGTGCGGGCGAGGCCAGCACCGTAGGGCCCGACGCGGGTGCGCCGCAGCGCGGTGAGGTGGCCGCCTACGCCGAGCCCGGCGCCCAGGTCACGCGCGAGGGCCCGGATGTACGTGCCGGAGGAGCACTCGACCGTGACGTCGACGTCGACCACGTCGCCGCCTTCGAGCGGCACGTGCCGGACGTCCCGCACGACGAACGACGAGACCGTCACCGGTCGCGCCGCCAGCTCGAAGTCCTCGCCTCCGCGCACGCGGGCGTACGACCGGACGCCGCCCACCTTGATCGCGCTCACCTTGGACGGCACCTGCAGGATGTCGCCGGTCAGCGGCGCGATGGCCGCGTCGATCGCCTCGCGGGTGACCCCGTCCGCGGGGACCGCGGCCGTGACCTCGCCCTCCGCGTCGTCCGTGACCGTGCTCCGGCCGAGCCGGATGGTCGCCTCGTACTCCTTGCGGGTGAGCGCGAGGTGCCCGAGCAGCCGGGTGGCCTTCTCGACGCCGATGACGAGGACGCCGGTGGCCATGGGGTCCAGCGTGCCCGCGTGCCCCACGCGCCGCGTCCCGGCCAGTCTGCGCAGCCGGGCCACGACGTCGTGCGAGGTCATACCGCCCGGCTTGTCGACGATGACAAGCCCGTCCTTCATCGGGCGCCGTCCTCCCCCTCGTCGTCGCCCTCGTCCTCGGCCGGCTTGCGGTACGGGTCCGCGTCGCCGGCGTAGGAGGCGTCCGTGGCGGTCTTGCGGACCTCCTCGTCGGCCAGGCGGGCCTTGGCGAGCAGATCCTCGATGGTGCGCGCGTTCTCCGGGATCGCGTCGGCGACGAACGTCAGGGTGGGCGTGAAGCGCACGCCGGTCTGCCGTCCGACCTCCGAGCGGAGGACGCCCTTGGCGCTCTCCAGCGCCGCCGCCGAGGCGGCCCGCTCCTCGTCGTCACCGAAGACCGTGTAGAAGACGGTCGCCTCCCGGAGGTCACCGGTGACCCGGGTGTCCGTGATCGTCACGTAGCCCAGCCGCGGATCCTTGATCCGCCGCTGGAGCGTCTCCGCGACCACGACCCGGATGCGGTCCGCCAGCTTGCGCGCCCGCGCGGTGTCGGTCATGCGTGCTCTTCTCTCTTCTCTTCACGCTTCGGTACGTGAGTGTCAGTCGTCGTCCCCGTGCACCTGCTGCCGCGCCGACAGCAGGTCCACCTCGGGGCGCGAGGCCATCCAGCGCTCGCAGCGTCCGAGGACGTCCTTGATGTGCCCGAGGTCCCCGGACACGACCGCCACGCCGATCTCGGCCCTGCGGTAGAGGTCGTGGTGGTCGACCTCGGCGACGCTCACCGCGAACTTGCGGTGGAGCTCGGCCACGATCGGCCGGATGACGGACCGCTTCTCCTTCAGCGAGCGGACGTCGCCGAGAAGCAGGTCGAAGGACAGCGTCCCTACATACATGGGCATCAGGTCAAGCCGACCTGTGGGGCCTCGTCGTGAACGGTGCGAACACCGTGAACAGCAATCACCACAGTAAAGGCAACGGCCGGGGCCGATCGACGGAATTTACCCTCCGCCAACCGGCCCCGGTCATGTGTCCCTCGATCAGACGCGAGGCTTCTCGCGCAGCTCGTAGGTCGCGATGACGTCGTCGATCTTGATGTCGTTGTAGTTGCCGAGGTTGATACCGCCCTCGAAACCTTCACGAATCTCGGTGACGTCGTCCTTGAAGCGCCGCAGACCCTCGATGTTGAGGTTCTCGGCGACGACCTTGCCGTCGCGCAGCAGGCGCGCCTTGGCGTTGCGCCTGACCTCGCCGGAGCGGATGAGCACACCGGCGATGTTGCCGAGCTTGGAGGAGCGGAAGACCTCGCGGATCTCGGCGGTGCCGAGCTCCACCTCCTCGTACTCGGGCTTGAGCATGCCCTTGAGCGCCGCCTCGATCTCGTCGATGACCTGGTAGATCACCGAGTAGTAGCGGACGTCGACACCCTCGCGCTCGGCCAGCGACGTGGCGCGGCCCTCGGCCCGCACGTTGAAGCCGATGATGATGGCGTCGGAGCCCGCCGCCAGGGTGACGTCGGTCTCGGTGACCGCACCGACACCCCGGTGGAGGATGCGCAGGTCCACGTCCTCGCCCACGTCGAGCTGGAGCAGCGAGGACTCCAGGGCCTCGACCGAACCGGATGCGTCGCCCTTGATGATGAGGTTGAGCTGCTGGACCTCGCCGGCCTTGAGCACCTTGTCCAGGTCCTCCAGGCTGACCCGGCGACGGGACTTGGCGAAGGCCGCGTTGCGCTCGCGGGCGGCACGCTTCTCGGCGATCTGACGGGCCGTACGGTCCTCGTCGACCACCAGGAAGTTGTCGCCGGCACCCGGCACGTTCGTCAGACCGAGCACCAGGACCGGGGTCGAGGGGCCGGCCTCGTCGACGGTGTTGCCGTTGTCGTCGAGCATGGCGCGGACACGGCCGTAGGCGTCGCCGACGACCATGGTGTCGCCGACCCGCAGGGTGCCGCGCTGGACCAGGACGGTCGCCACGGCGCCGCGACCGCGGTCGAGGTGGGCCTCGATCGCGATGCCCTGTGCGTCCTGCTCGGGGTTGGCCCGCAGGTCCAGGGCGGCGTCCGCGGTGAGGACCACGGCCTCCAGCAGGCTGTCGATGTGCAGGCCCTGCTTGGCGGAGATGTCGACGAACATGGTGTCGCCGCCGTACTCCTCGGCCACCAGGCCGTACTCGGTCAGCTGACCGCGCACCTTCGTCGGGTCCGCGCCCTCGACGTCGATCTTGTTGACCGCGACCACGATCGGCACGTCGGCCGCCTTGGCGTGGTTCAGGGCCTCGACCGTCTGGGGCATGACGCCGTCGTTCGCCGCCACCACGAGGATCGCGATGTCGGTGGACTTGGCACCACGGGCACGCATGGCGGTGAACGCCTCGTGACCGGGGGTGTCGATGAAGGTGATCGCCCGGTGCTCGCCGTTGACCTCGGTGGCCACCTGGTAGGCACCGATGTGCTGGGTGATGCCGCCGGCCTCGCCCGCGACCACGTTGGTCTTGCGGATCGCGTCGAGCAGGCGGGTCTTTCCGTGGTCGACGTGACCCATGACGGTCACGACCGGCGGACGCGCGACGAGCGCTTCCTCGCCGCCCTCGTTCTCGCCGAACTCGATGTCGAAGGACTCGAGCAGCTCGCGGTCCTCCTCCTCCGGGCTGACGATCTGGAGGGTGTAGTTCATCTCGTCGGCGAGCAGCTGCAGCGTGTCGTCGGAGACGGACTGGGTCGCGGTGACCATCTCGCCGAGGTTCAGCATCACCTGGACGAGCGACGCCGGGTTGGCGCCGATCTTCTCGGCGAAGTCGGTCAGCGAGGCACCACGGGACAGGCGCACGGTGTCGCCGTTGCCGCGGGGCAGCAGCACGCCGCCCACGGACGGGGCCTGCATGGCCTCGTACTCCTGGCGCTTCGCCCGCTTCGACTTGCGGCCACGGGCCGGACGACCACCGGGGCCACGGCCGAATGCGCCCTGCGTGCCACCGCGGCCACCCGGACCACCGGGACGACCACCGAAGCCGCCACCACCGGGGCGGCCGGCGAAGCCGCCGCCACCACCACCGGGGGCACCACCCGGACGCGGACCGCCGAAGCCGCCGCCACCACCGGGACGACCGCCGCCACCACCGGGGCGACCGGCGAAGCCGCCGCCACCACCGGGACGACCGGCACCGCCACCCGGGCGCGGGCCCGGACGCGGACCGGCACCGGGACGGCCGGGGCCGCCGCCGGCAGCGGGACGCTGCGGCATCATGCCGGGGTTCGGACGCGGGCCGCCGCCCTGCGGACGGGGCATGCCGCCCGGGGTCGGACGCGGACCGCCGGAGGCGGCACCGCCACCGGGACGCGGAGCGCCACCCGGACGAGGACCGGCGGCACCCGGGGCGCCACCGGGACGCGGGCCGGGCTGGCCGGGGGCACCACCGTGGCCGCCGCCGGGACGCGGAGCCTGCGGGCGCGGCATGCCGGTGGAGCCGGAGGTGAAGGGGTTGTTGCCCGGACGGGGACCGGCCGGACGCGGGGCACCCGGACGCTGGCCCTGGCCACCGGGACGCGAGGCACCGGGGCCACCCTGGCCACGGCCGCCGTCACGCTGACCGGGACCGGAGGGACGGGTGCCGGGACGCGGGCCGGGGGAACCGGGACGCGCGGCGGCGGGGCGCTCGGCCTGGGCCGGACGCTCCTGAGCGGGCCGCTCCGGGGCCGGCGGGGCGGAGAACTCCGCCTGCGGCACCGGGGTGACCGGGGCGGGCTTGGCCGGGGCCGGCTTGGGACCCGGAGTCGGGCGCGGGCCCGGGGTCGGCGCGCCACCGGCGGGCTTGGGAGTGGGGGCGGGTCCCGCGGCCGGCTTCGGGGCCGGAGCAGCGGGACGGGCCGGCGCACCCGGAGTGGGCGTGGCCGGCTTTGCGGGCGCGGCCTTGCGCGGCGCCGCGGGCCTGGCAGCCGAGGGCTTCGAGGAGGCGGAGCCACCACCGGAACCCTGCAGTGCGTCAGTCAGCTTGCGAACAACCGGCGCCTCGATCGTCGAGGACGCCGAACGGACGAATTCGCCAAGTTCTTGGAGCTTGGCCATGACGACCTTGCTCTCAACTCCGAACTCCTTGGCGAGTTCGTATACCCGGACCTTAGCCACTTCGCTCCTTCATGAGGTCCGGGGTGGTCGTCCGCCGGACCGTCGCTACTTCATGGGCGTACTCATCGCGTGCTCATCGAGTGCTCATCGCAATCTCGACCTACTTCCAACTCGCGGGGTACTGACCGCACGGTCGCCCGAGCGGTCTTCCTGCCTACTCACGGTGTGCCGGCTCGACGTACCCACGGAGGTCCGCGGTGTCCAGCGGTCCCGGGGCCCGGAAGGCCCGTGGGAACGCCCGGCGGCGGACCGCCAGGTCGAGACAGACGGTGTCGGGGTGCACGTACGCACCCCGACCGGGCAGCGTACCGCGAAGATCGGGAACACAGCACTCCCCGACCATCGCCACACGCAGCAGATCGCGCTTGGCCGCTCGCTCCCTGCACCCGATGCACGTGCGCTCCGGGCGTGCTGAGACATGCGTCCGGCCAGACATCCTTAGTCTACCTCCCCGCGCCGACCTCACCCCTCCGGGTTATTCGACGCACGGTTGTTCCCTGGTTACCCGCCGGTGCTACCGCTCGACCTGCTCGGTGTCGGGCCGGATGTCGATCCGCCAGCCCGTGAGCCGTGCGGCCAGGCGGGCGTTCTGCCCTTCCTTGCCGATCGCCAGCGACAACTGGTAGTCCGGCACGGTCACCCGCGCGGAGCGGGCGGCCATGTCGACGATCTCCACCTTGCTCACCCGAGCGGGTGACAGGGCGTTGGCGACCATCTCCGCCGGGTCGTCCGACCAGTCGACGATGTCGATCTTCTCGCCGTTCAGTTCGGCCATCACCGCGCGCACCCGGGCGCCCATCGGGCCGATGCAGGCGCCCTTGGCGTTGAGCCCGGAGCGACCGGAACGGACGGCGATCTTCGTGCGGTGGCCGGCCTCGCGGGCGATCGCGGAGATCTCGACGGAACCGTCCGCGATCTCCGGGACCTCCAGCGCGAAGAGCTTCTTCACCAGGTTGGGGTGGGTGCGCGAGAGCGTCACGGACGGACCGCGCACCCCCTTGGCCACCCGGACGACGTACGAGCGAAGGCGCGTGCCGTGCTTGTAGTCCTCGCCCGGCACCTGCTCCTGCACGGGCAGGATCGCCTCGAGCTTGCCGATGTCCACCAGCACGTTCTTGGGGTCCTTGCCCTGCTGGACCACACCCGTGACGATGTCACCCTCACGGCCGGCGTACTCACCGAAGGTGATCTCCTCCTCCGCGTCCCGCAGCCGCTGCAGGATGACCTGCTTGGCCGTGGTCGCGGCGATCCGGCCGAAGCCGCTCGGCGTGTCGTCGAACTCCCGGGGCTCGGAGCCCTCGGGGGTCTCCGACGGGTCCTCCTTGGCCCACACGGTGACGTGGCCGTTGGTGCGGTCCAGTTGCACGCGCGCGTTGCGGCGGCTGCCCGGTTCGCGGTGGTACGCGATGAGGAGCGCCGACTCGATCGCCTCGACCAGCAGGTCGAAGGAGATCTCCTTCTCCCGTACCAGACCCCGCAGGGCACTCATGTCGATGTCCACGGCTACGCCTCCTCAGTGCTCTCGTCGCCGTCAGTATCGGCACCGGCCGGGTCCTTGCGACTGAATTCGATCTCCACCCGCGCCTTGGCGATCTCGCCGAAGGCGACACGGGCGGGTTTGGGCTTGCGTCCCTTGACACCCGGGACCTCCAGGTCGAGCCCTTCCTCGTCGACCGCGAGGATCCGCGCGACGAGCTGCTCACCGGCGGCCGTCGTCAGCTTGACCAGCCGGCCCTCGTTGCGCCGGAAGTGGCGCGGCTCGGTGAGCGGGCGGTCCACGCCCGGCGAGGAGACCTCCAGCAGATACGGCGACCCACCCATGGCGTCGGCGTCGTCGAGGACCTGCGAGATCTCCCGGCTCAGCTCCGCGAGCGCGTCCAGCGGAGCGCCCTCGTCGGAGTCCACGATCACCTGGAGCTGCCGCCGGCTGCCGGCGGCGGTCACCTTGACCTCTTCCAGTTCCAGCCCCGTCTTCGCGACAAGCGGCTCAAGCAGCCCGCGCAGCCTCTCGCTCTGGGTGGTGCTCATCCGGGTGACTCCTCGGCCGCGTGTGCTGTTGTGGTGGAAGGTCGTGTGTCGGGCCAAAGCCTATCGGTTCGGGCCCCGGAACGACGATTCGGCACAGCGGAGGGCGCCGTCACGGCCCCCGGGCGCCGCGCGGGTACCCTCACGTGAGGTGATCACGGGAAGGGGCACTGTGCCGCTCAGCAACATTCCCCGCCGGCGCGCGGTCCGCGCCGCCCTCGTCCTGCCGGCCGCGGCCGGACTGCTCGGCGGTTGCTCCAGCGAGACACCGCCCGAGGGGACTTCCGCGAAGGGCTCGCCGTCCGCCGACGCGAACGTGACGCTGCGCAGGCGGGCCGTGCGGGACAGCGCGGCGCTGCTCGCGCGCTACGACGCCACCATCGCGGCGCATCCGGACCTGGCGAAGCGACTGCGGCCGCTGCGGGCCGAAGTGGCCCGCCACGTCGAGGCGTTCGGCACGTCCGGGCGGGCCGCGTCCCCGTCCGCCGCGCCTTCGTCGTCGTCCTCGCCGTCGTCCACCCCGTCGCCGACTTCCTCGCCGTCCGTCCCCGCGCGGGCCGGGGACGCGCTGTCCGCGCTGTCGGCGGCCGAACGCACCCTCGCCGACGCCCGGGCCGCCGTGCTCCTGGGCGCGCCGCCCGAACTCGCCCGCCTGCTCGCCTCGGTGGCCGCCTGCGGCGCCGGGCACGTCCTGCTGCTCAAGGAGCACTGACCCGACTCATGGCACAGCAAGCGCTGCTCAAGGCCGTCCAGGCCGCACTCTCCGCCGAGCACGCCGCCGTGTACGGCTACGGCATCGTCGGCGCCCGCGTCGGCGGCGAACGGGGCGAGCAGGCCCAGCAGGCGTACGACGCGCACCGCGCCCGCCGCGACTCGCTGCGCCGCACCGTCGGCGACCTCGGCGCCGAACCCGTGGCCGCCGAGCCCGCGTACGCCCTGCCGTTCGACGTACCGGACGGCGCGGCGGCCGTGCGCCTCGCCGCGGAGATCGAGGACCGGGTCGCCGGCGTCTACGCGGACCTCGTGCGCGCCGCCGACGCCGACCTGCGCCGCGAGGCCGCCGACGCGCTGCGCGAGGCGGCGGTCCGCGCCGTGCGCTGGCGCGGGGGCAGCGTAGCCTTCCCGGGGCTGGCCGAACGCGCGCGGACGGCCGCGGAGAACGTTTAGCACCAGGAGGGACGTACCCACGCATGGCCTCGGCACCACAGCCCCAGCACCTGGAACCGCCCGAGCGGCTGGTCCGCACGGTCAGCGCCTGGCAGGGCGAGGCGGGCCGCGCCTGGCTCGCCGGCCTCCCCGAGCGCGTCGCGGACCATCTCACGCGCTGGGAGCTGCGGCCGGAGCGGGTTCTCTCCCCCGGCGGCCAGATCAGCATGGTCGTCCTGGTACGGCAGGCCGACGGCACCCCCGCGACCCTCAAGGTCGGCCTCGTCACGGACGAGACCCGGCACGAGCACGCCGCCCTCGCCCGCTGGGACGGCCGCGGCGCGGTCCGCCTGCTGCAGGCCGACCCCGAAGCGGGGGCGCTCCTGCTGGAGCGCCTGCACAGCGACGTGTCGCTGCGCTCACTGCCCGAGCAGAAGGCGATGCTCGAGGCCTGCGCCACCCTGCGGCGGCTCTGGATCCCCCCGGGCGAGGGGCACCCGTTCGTGCCGGTCGCCGAGCGCACGGCGCGCCTGGCGGCGCTGCTGCGGGAGCGGCGCGAGCAGCCGTACGTGCCCGAGGAGGCCCGGGCCCTGGTCGACGAGGCCCTCGCGGTCCGCGACGAACTGTGCGCGGCCGCCCCGGGCGAGGCCGTACTGCTGCACGGCGACTACCACCACGGGAACGTGCTCGCCGCGGACCGCGTGCCGTGGCTGGCCATCGACCCCAAGCCGGTCGCGGGCGACCCCGCGTACGACCTGGCGTGGCTCGTCCGCGACCGCCTGGAGACGCTGGTCGCGACGCCGGGGTCGCAGTCCGCGGCCCGCCGGAGGGTCGCCAAACTCTCCGACTCCCTCGAGGTCGACCGGGACCGCGTCCGGGCCTGGTCCCTGTTCCGCGCCGTGGAGGCGGGCGTGTGGGCCTTCTCCGTGGGCGACCGTCAGGGCGGGGAGTTGCTGCTGGAGTTCGCGGCCTGGCTTTGACTCTACATTTTACCTCGCAGGTCACTCGACCTGCTGATCTGCGGTTCCTCTCGGGACAGTGGGGGCGGCCGTTCTCCGCCCTTCGAGAGGTCGGGTCACGGAGCACGGGAGAACGGCCGCTGCCCAGGAGTCTCCCCGCCGAGACGCCGCCCGCAGGTACTGCGTTGGACGTGTTGTCCCGCTTTCGGGTCGACTTCTACGACTGCTTGTACAGCCAAGCCGATGCGCTCTTCGAGCTCGCCGACGCGGTGCTGTGTGCAGACGGGCCGGTGAAGACCTGGTCGAGCTGTCGCCGGTGGTCGGGCATCGACGGGGGCACGGCGCCTTGTAGGCCGCGTCGGACCGGGGCCGGCCGGAGCCGGTGCGGTTGCGGCGTACGCTCCGCTGCCGCAGGCGGCCGCCGGGCGGATCGTGCCGGCACGGGCGGGGGAGAAAACCGCAACCCCGACCACAACGGCGCCGCGCACCACCACAACCGGGCAGCCCGGCGCAGCGGCCCGCAGCCGCTACGCCGAGAGGCGGGAAACCGCCTCCGCGACCGGCAACTCCTCCCGCTCCCCGCTCCGGCGGTCCTTGACCTCGACGACCCCGTCCGCCGCCCCTCGCCCCACGACGAGAATCGTCGGCACCCCGAGCAGCTCCGCGTCGGTGAACTTCACGCCCGGCGAGACGCCCGCGCGGTCGTCGACGATGACCCTGACCCCGGCCGCGTGCAGCTTCTCCGCCACCTCGAGGGCCAGCTCCGTCTGCAGCGCCTTGCCCGCCGCCACGACATGGACGTCCGCCGGGGCGACCTCGCGCGGCCAGCACAGGCCCTGCCCGTCGGCGGTCTGCTCGGCGAGCGCGGCGACCGCGCGGGAGACGCCGATGCCGTAGGAGCCCATGGTGACCCGGACCGGCTTGCCGTTCTGGCCGAGGACGTCGAGCTCGAAGGCGTCGGCGTACTTGCGGCCCAGCTGGAAGATGTGGCCGATCTCGATGGCCCGGTCCAGCCTGAGGCCGGCGCCGCAGCGCGGGCAGGGGTCGCCGGGCTCGACGGTGACGACGTCGAGGTACTGGTCGACCTCGAAGTCGCGGCCGCAGACGACGTTGCGGGCGTGCGTGTCGGGCTTGTTGGCGCCGGTGACCCAGGCCGTGCCGGGGGCGACGCGCGGGTCGGCGAGGTAGCGGACGCCGGTGAGGCCCTGCGGGCCGACGTAGCCGCGGACGAGGTCGGGGCGGCCGGTGAAGTCCTCCGCGGTGACGAGCTCGACCTCGGCCGGGGCGAGGTGCTCGCCGAGCTTGCCGAGGTCGACCTCGCGGTCGCCGGGGACGCCGACGGCGACGATCTCGCCGTCGACCTTGACCAGCAGGTTCTTCAGGGTGGCCGAGGCCGGCACACCGAGGTGCGCCGCGAGGGTCTCGATGGTGGGGGTGCCGGGGGTGTCGACCTCCTCCAGCGGCGGGTGCGCGGCGCCGTCGACAGGGGGCACCACCGTGGTGACGGCCTCGGTGTTGGCCGCGTAGTCGCAGGCGGGGCAGTCCACGAAGGTGTCCTCGCCGGCCGCGGCGGGGGCGAGGAACTCCTCGGAGGCCGAGCCGCCCATCGCGCCGGAGACGGCGGAGACGACGCGGAAGTCGAAGCCGAGCCGCGAGAAGATCTTGATGTAGGCCTCGCGGTGCAGCCGGTAGGCCTCGGCGAGGCCCTCGTCGGTGGTGTCGAAGGAGTAGGAGTCCTTCATCTGGAACTCGCGGCCGCGCAGCACGCCGGACCGGGGCCGGGCCTCGTCGCGGTACTTGGTCTGGATCTGGTAGAGGATCACCGGCAGGTCCTTGTAGGACGTGCACTGGTCCTTCACCACCTGGGTGAAGATCTCCTCGTGCGTGGGCCCGAGCACGTAGTGCGCGCCCTTGCGGTCGCGGAGCTGGAAGAGCAGGTCGCCGTACTCCTCGGCGCGCCCGGTGGCCTCGTAGTTCTCCCGCGGGAGGAGCGCGGGCAGCAGGACCTCCTGGCCGCCGATGGCGTCCATCTCCTCGCGGACGACACGTGCGACGTTCTCCAGCACCCGCTTGCCGAGCGGCAGCCAGGTCCACACCCCCGCCGATGAGCGGCGGACGTATCCGGCCCGGACCAGGAGCTTGTGGCTCGCGGTCTCGGCGTCGGCCGGGTCGTCGCGCAGCGTCTTGAGCATCAGCCGGGACATGCGCAGGACCATGGGGGCTCTCCAGGGGGTTTCGTACCGTTCCGCCGAGGATATCGAGCCGCGGGGCGCCGCCGGAAACGCGTTATCGCGCGAGTGGGAGGTGGGCGCCCATGACCGCGTAGGGGCTGGCCGCGCTGGGGAAGTGCACGGGCCGGGCCAGGTCGATGTAGCCGAGGGCGCGGTAGAGCCGCCGGGCCCGGCTCTCGGTGTCGATGGCGGAGAGGATGCTGCGGGGCTCGTCGGCGCTGTCGGTGATGGTGGTGATGAGGGCGCGGCCGAGGCCGCGGCCCTGGAAGTCGGGGTGGACGTGCAGTTCGGTGATGGTGAAGGAGTCGTCGAGCCACGCCTCGGTGCCGGCGCGCCGCAGGTAGGGCTCGACGACCGTGGACCACCAGTGGGTGCGGCTGTTGGGCATGCCGTACACGAAACCGGTGAGCCGTCCGCCGGGGGTGAGCGCGCCGAGCGCGCGGACGCCGGGGAAGCAGAGGTGCCGCAGCACGATCTGGCGCCGGATGGCGACCTCCTCCGCGCCCAGCCCGAAGGCGACCGCCTGGACGGCCAGTGCCTCGTCCACCCGTGCCGCCAGGTCGATCGGCTCGACCGCCACGTCCTCCATGGGCGGCGACACTACTAGAACAGGACGCTCATGAAGGCGCCGACCTCGGTGAAGCCGACGCGGCGGTAGGCCGCGCGGGCGGGCGCGTTGAAGTCGTTGACGTAGAGGCTGGCCACGGGGGCCACGTCGCGCAGCGCGTAGTGCAGGACGGCGGCCATGCCGGTCTCGGACAGGCGGCGGCCGCGGTGCTCGGGGGCGACCCAGACGCCCTGGATCTGGCAGGCGTGCCGGGTAACGGCGCCGATTTCCGCCTTGAAGACGACCTTGCCGTCCTCGATGCGGGCGAACGCCCGGCCGGAGCCGACGAGTTCGGCGACGCGGGCCTGGTAGATCAGACCGCCGTCGCCGGCGAGCGGGGAGACGCCGACCTCCTCGGTGAACATGGCGACGCAGGCCGGCATGATCACGTCCATCTCGTCGCGCCGGACCCGCCGCACGTACGGGTCGGGCTCGACCCGTGTGGGCAGCGAGCGGGTGACCATCAGCGGCTGGTGGGCGCGGACCTCGCGGGCCGGTCCCCAACTGGGTTCGAGCAGCGACCACAGCGCCGCGGTGGCGTCGGCGGGTCCGACGATGGAGGAGCAGCGCCGCCCGGCGCGCAGCGCCCGCTCGGCGAAGGCGCGCACGGCCTCGGGGCCGGCGCAGATCGGGACGAGGTTGGCGCCCGCGTAGCACAGCGCCTCGAGACGGCCCCCGGAGTACCAGCCCCACATCTCGCCGCCGAGGCGCCAGGGGTCGAGTCCGGCGACGGCGACCCTGGACGCGACGAACGCGTTGGCCACCGGATCGCGGTCGAGCACCGCGAAGGCGGCGTCGAGTTCGCCGGGCTCCATGACCTTGGTCGTCGTGGTCGTCAACACGTGGGGCGCCTCACCGTACGGGCCGCAGCGGTCGGGGGAAGTCCCCGAACCTTACCTCGGGAACGCGTGTTCCGCCCGTGCCCGCCCGTATCCCGGACCGGGGGTCCGGGACGCGGAGGGGATGATGGGTCAGCTGACGGAGACGGAGGGCTCGCCGGAGGTGACGCCGTCGGCCTCCATCTGCTCGGCGAGCTTCATGGCCTCCTCGATGAGGGTCTCCACGATCTTCGACTCCGGCACGGTCTTGATGACCTCGCCCTTGACGAAGATCTGCCCCTTGCCG